>JBAXMT010000194.1:0-4505 GCA_037134135.1 Methylococcaceae bacterium
GATAAACTGCTGATAAGCAGTGAGAGCATCACCTTGTAGAATCGCTGTATCTGTAACACTGTATACACAAACATTTAAACCCGCCTGTAATGCTAATGTTGCTACGATATAGCCATCACCCCCATTATTACCAGAGCCACAAAAAATAGCTATTTTCTTTGCCATTCGATGACTACGCTGAATATATTCAAAAACAGTTTGCCCTGCTCGCTCCATCAACATTAAACCTGAAATAATGTTATGTTGAATGACAAACTGCTCAATAGCTTTGATTTGTTCCGTGCAATACAAAGCTTCAGGTAACCCAATATCTGTATTTTTCATTTCAACATCATCAAATAACTCAATTGTAAATGTTTCCTAAAAAATCTTTTTTACCAATCTCCACGTCTCTATGTCTCAAAATAGCATATACGGTGGCGACATGAAAATAGACATTCGATAAAACAAAATCTAAAAAGTAAGGCAAACCTTAAAAGTGGACTGTTTTTATCATGCAGTGGCAAAACAATAGTTTTATTTTCGGAACTGTTCATGATTCATTCTGTGAATTATTTTAAAGGTGTTTGTGTGTAAATGTAATCGGTTTAATACGGTATTTCGTCTGTATAAGTTTTAACATCAGGCAATTCAAAACCGTATTGAGCTAATTTCGTGTTGAATTATCGCCTTTTCGATAGATTCAAACAACTAAGAATTCTTTATTTTTAGAATTCATCATCAAATTGCTTCAATTAAATTCTCAAATATAAAGCGCAGCACTTCAATTATTGACACGAGTTAGTTTAAAAACTACAGTCACTCCACTAAAACTCAATTCAACTATTTATCAGCATGATTATTCTTATTGGCTCAGAAAAAGGCGGTGTGGGTAAATCAACTTTGGCTACGAATATTGTCACTTTTCTGGCTGCTCACGATAAAGATGTGATTCTTGTTGATTTCAGATCGTCAAGGTACAAGCTCCGACTGGTTTAGTGAACGATGCGAAACCAATCTTCCAAAGTTAGAATGTATGAATAAGTTCGACAATATTAAACAATCATTGCTCGATTTATCTAAACGATACGAATATGTTATCGTTAATTCACAGGTAGAGATTCTATTGAGTTGACGACAGGGTTACTTGTAGCAGACATTTTTATAACACCATGCCGTCCATCGCAAGCAGATTTAAATACAATTTTAAAAATGGAAAAATTGATTTCTACTGCTCAAGAAATCAATGAAAATATGAAAGCATGCAGAAGTAAAAGGGATGACTCTTTTAAAAACAATAATCTGTGAAAGAAAAGTATACAGAGATGCTTTAGGTACTGGATATGGCGTTATTGAACTTTCAAAGGCTAGAAGACCTTGGTTTAGATGAACTTGCAAATCGTTATGTGGCAATTGACAGTCAAGCTCACATTCTGTTATCTCAATTTGCGATGACGGTTTTCAAGTAAGAAACCGCCTAATGAATTACGCAAAATTCTTTCAGAATAAAGACACAACAGGTATTTCTTTATCAAAAATTCCTTGCTGGTTGAAACTCCGCCCTTTAGGGCGGAAAGGCAGCCACCCGCAACGAGTACGGCGAAGTTGCATTCAATGTGGCTGCCAATTTGGTTGGGGTGTGTGCAGCCCCAACCAAATTATCAAAGCATCCGACCGATAGGGAGGATTCCTTATGCACTGCCTTTAGTTTTTAATTCGTCTGAAAATGTACTGAAATTCATGAGATTACCTAAATAAATTAAGAAATTGGTGGTTTATTGTGGTTGGCTAATAACAACGTTAGTTGGTTGTAATTTTCTTTAAATTCGTCGATTTTATGATATTCGTTGCACTCTATATGAGTTTTGAGTGAGGAGCAGAAACAATGTGACTGATTGAAAATGAATGTTTTGAATTCATAATAGGACGAGTTAAGTATGAACTTCACCAATCTTGTATTAAATATGAGTATTTCATTTTTAATAATGCAATCCATGTCAGCTAGGTTTTTCATAAAGGCATAATTGAGTTCATTTTCGATAGCTGGATTATCATTACCTTGGTACTCAGCGTAATATAAAAATAAAACCACTCCTTCAAATTCCACAGACTTCAGCAAAGATTCTATTCTTCTTTCATGCGCCCCTGTAACAATAATATCGTCTATAAAGAATAATACTTTTCCTTTGATAAATTCCTTATCTATATGAAAATCATCAGAAGTAATTGCCCGTTCTCTTTCCTCTTTAGTCATAACACCATAATCTTCATTATAACTATGTTCTCGATAAACTTTTAAATCTTCCACCTCTGGGTTATCCAAGCTCCATATTGGATTAAATTCACTAATGAAATAATCCTTTAAAGCGGTTGATGCTACGGGGATATTTTTCCACGGTGCAGAACATACGACTATTTTCTTCTCAAATAAATTTGGGCAAAGGTTCTGAAATTCTACAGACTGCAAAAAATTACTCGCTAATTCCATTCCCAATCTTCGCGCATATTTTCTACTCCCATATTTTAACTTACTGTATTCAATAGCAGAAAAAGTTAGGTTATTTATGTCTGTGAATTTATGTACTGAAAAGCGAAATGTACTAATCATGGGTAATTTTCTTGATAAGTTCAGGCAAAGAAAGTGTTGTGACATCTAAAAATTCTATACCATATAGTTCACTAGCACCATCTGTTTTGGGATTGTCACCGATATGAAATGTTGGCTTTATTTCAAAATCAAACATAGACGCATCGATTTTTGCTTTTCCTATCTCATCCGAAAATTTACAATTGCTTTTAGGTATTACGAACCTGTCATAAATAACTCTGCTTAAAGCTGCACCACTGGTAAACACGGTGTTTGAAGAAATATAAATGGTATAACCTGCTTGTATTGCAGTGTTAATAAATGATGGAGGTAAATGATTAAATGGAGGATATTCAACAAACAACTCGTCCGAAAGTAACATGAATTTTTCTATGTCTGATGCGTCCCATTTAGGGAAAATTAGTTTATTCAAATTTAGTCTATCTAGCTGCCCTCCTCTCGTTTCGGCTTCGAAATCAGCTAATTTTTTGTAATAAGTTTTTTGAGAGAGCCAATACTCCAGCGTTATGGATTCATCAAATTGACTTAATAATTTAAATTGGTTCTCTCTAAACGCAGGATTGCTAACGCACAGAGTTCCCCAGAAGTCTAAACTTATCGCCTTCATAAATTATTCCTAAATGTTATTTCCTTCATTGCCCCAAGACCCAGCCATAACGCTTATCGAGTTATTGATGCACTTGAAAGTATTCGTTAAGTTTTGTTACTTTTAATTCGCCCCATCATTTTCAATCATGGCAATTGCACACATACTAGAAGTATTTTTTACAATAATTGTCACTGACAGTCATCATAATATCAACTCTCCTTTTGAATAATGCCACAATTGCGCTATCACGTCAAAACACCTGCAAGCCATATAGTACAATGCTTTACGCCATAATCTAAAAATTCCCAACTTCGTCAAACACCCAATCAGCATCAAAAAATAGAAACTCAATAAAATTGCGATTTAAGAAACGTTTAGAAAATTGTCAATACAATGGTATTGCTTGTATCAAAAGCACACATTAAATCTCAAGTTTAAAAAGTCAATACATCATTTTTCATTCCATTATTTTAATCGTCTGCAAGCCTTATAATTGGCGGCTTGTTGATAATTGGCATTATTATTGTATTTTCCGCATTCATTGCGGTTATGAAAAATACCCCGTCCATTTTTGGTAAGATTGTTACAGAGTGGTATTGGTGATGAAGTCCCATCAAGTCATCTGGGTAACAATCACAGCATCATTAAAAGTGTAGGATTTGTAATAATACAAAATACTACAAATACGACATTCTTTGAAAATCATCGTTACCGTGTAACGCGACCCATGCCACTAACGTCACACTAAACAAGCCTAAAATCACTCAAACTGAGCCTACCAAAACCCCTCACACAAAATGCACCCTCTAGCCGTTTTTTGGAAAAACAACAATAAAAATTTAATGGTTTTTAACTAACCGCAACAATTTCCGATTTAATTATCATGCCAATTCTTTTTTGGCCTTGTATTATATGGCTTGTAATACTTTGTAAAGTTGGCATTATATTTGAAGACTTGACTTTTCAAATTTACGTTTTAAGGCGTGTTTTTAATATAAGTAATACGGTTTTATTGACTATTCTCTAAACATTGTTTAAATCGCATTTTTATCGATTATCCATTTTTGATGCTAATGACTTGATACACGAGGTTAGAAAATAAGCAGTAATAGTGCAAAGCCTTATAGGTTCCCGTGGCTTGCATGGGGTTTGGTGTCATAGCGGCGATTGTGGCACGGTTCAATGGCGTGAATAAACCACCATTGCAAGGGGGTGGTTGGGATGATGACGCTCGAATGATATTTAATTTAAGTGTAAGATTGGGTATACATGGCTTTACACTTTACCCATTCGCTGCAACCCGCATTCCTTCGTGTAAAGCAAACTTAC
>JBAXMT010000195.1:0-4493 GCA_037134135.1 Methylococcaceae bacterium
CTGATTATCACCATGACAACAATGTTCAACCAATCCCAACGCTGAACCTAAATAAAACCGCTACTAAAAATCTATGAAAATCCATAAAATCTATGGTTTTCTAGTATCTATTCACACCGTCAACGCAAAAGCCACGATGAAGCTGTGGGCTAACTTTGCTCTTGTGTGCATTTAAGGTCAGGCTGTAAGCGTGTCCAGACCGTATTTATTTAAATTGAGCGCGGCATTCAAATCTCTATCCGCGCTAAATCCACACTCGCAGGTAAAAATTCTATCCGCGAGCGTTAAATCTGTTTTGATTGTTCCACAGCAACTACATGTTTTTGAACTGGGAAAAAATCGATTTGCGACAACGACCACGCAATTGCGTAGTTTTGCCTTGTATTCAATCATCTGACGTAAATAACCAAAACCCGCGTCGCTGATGGCTCTGCTAAGTTTTCGATTTTTTACCATGCCTTTGACGTTTAAATCTTCAATCGTAATCACGTCAAAGTTTTTGGTCAGATAATCCGACAATTCATGCAACACCGCTTGTCGTTGATTTGCAATGCGAAAGTGAAGTTTTTGAATGACGAGCTTGGCTTTCGCTCGATGGTTTGAACCTTTCACTTTCTTGGATAAATTGCGTTGAAGTTTTGCCAATTTTCTCAAACTGGCTTTCAACTTTTGATTCGCCGCAAACACTTTTCCCGTACTTAAAACCGCCAGTTCTTTGATGCCAAAATCCACGCCTACCGATTTTTGACGATCAACATCGTTTGGGTTGTAATCGTCGGTATCGACCAAAATCGAGGCAAAGTATTTGCCCGCACGTTTGGTAATCGTGACTTGTTTTGCCGTGCCTTGAAAACGTAACGGTTGGCGCATTTCGATTTTCGTTTTGAGTTTTTCAAGTCGTAATTCACGACCCACGACATCGAACTTAACCGATTCACGCAAGGCAAAACTATCGCGTAAATCTTTCTTTTTGAAACGGGGAAAACCTGCTTTTTGTTTCGCTTTGACACGTCTAAAAAAGTGCTTGAAAGCGTTGTCTAAATCCTCAATCGCATTGCGTGTGACACGACTTGAAACTTCGTTATACCACTCGAATTCTTTGCGAATCACGTTGATATAATGCTGATAACCTTCAGATTTTGACCATTTGTTTTCGGGCTTTGAAAAATGCGCCAACAACTGGTTAAAGCAATGACGTTTTGAGCCACAGGCTTTATCCAAGTACACCGCTTGCTCTGGCGTGGGACGTAATTCAATCTTGTGTGCCAGCAACATGAGCTTTAATTTCAAGGACAGTTTTTAAAATCATCTCTAACATTTCCTGTTGGCGTTGCAAATCTTCTTTTTGGTCATGACTTGAAACTCGCGCATAGCAGACCGTTGGTGTATCTTCATCACCTAAATTCAGTAGTTCCGCTACGTCGTAATAACGTGTACCACTCTGCGTTTTACGCTTAGGTAACAATTCACCCGTTGATTCCCACTTGCGTAACGTGTCGGGAGTTGTTCCAAGCAACTTTGCAGCTTCGCCTATCTTCACTAATTTCTTATCCATAATCGTATATTAGCATAGATAATCATAGATTAAAATGAACTGTTACTTACCCAAATCCTACCACAAAAAAACCGCCTCCCCTTGTCGGGTCAGCGGTTTCTTGTTTTACAGCTTCAAACAACAGCGGGCTTTAACACCAACTAGCTATTTTTTAAATGTGAATAAATCGAAAAACATCATCCGCGTGTGGTCTGTCTTCGATTCCGAATACTCATCAAGAAATTCAAAGCCGTTTTTCTGATAAAAACATAACGTCTCGGAATTGTTAATTGCATCCACAATGATGAATCGACAGCCCGTTTTATTTCCCACCGTGAACCACATCTTAATCAAATCAAGTATTTTCGTCCCAACACCTTTACCTTGAAACCTAAAATCCGTTGCCAAACGTCCAATTTTCACCGCAGGCATACTCGGATATTTCTTGCGATGTGGAATGCCAGAACGTATTTTTTTAAATCGTGATTTTGACGTATCTTCACTTCGTATTGCGTCATTCGATACACAAAAAAATGCCACCAATTCGCTATCCATTTCAACCGCATACGTCACTGAAACTAATTGCCGACAACCTTCTTTTGAATCATTGACAAAAAATTCATTAAGGTCAGCGTCTCCACAATTAAAATCCGCGCGGTCTTCATCAACACCCAAACGCCGAAAGGTAATTTCTTCCGTTGCCATGTTAGATAATTTTCAAATTGATGAAGGCTTTTTCTGCACGCTCAAAATCAGCTTGTGGCACTTTTACATTTTCGTTTTGTTTTACAATGTCCCGAAAGCGTTTTGCATCGCGTCCCGAAAGTATCGGTGTTTCTTTGATTGGTTTTGCCATTTCATTTCTCCCGTGTGTTTTTAAACGTTGCTAAATTCTACCACGCGCCCCCCACAAAAAAACCGCCTCTCCTTGTCGGGTCAGCGGTTTCTTGTTTTACAACACCAACAAATTTTCAGCGCAATCTGTATGAATCAGATTACCGCTACGCTGCAACACAAAAAAACCCTGATTTAACGCCGCTTCTTTTGCATCGTCGTTGATATGAAACGAGGCAATCGCGCCATAAAGTTTGTAAGCTTCATAAATCGGGAACAGCTTTTTAAAATTTCTCATTTTACGTTCTAACTTTTTCAAATCGTTTTCATGGACTTTATATTTCACTTCAACAATGCCAACCGCTTCACCATTGGTCATCACAATATCGTATTCTTCTTGAAATTTACCACGTTGTTTATGCTGATTTTTGGTAATGTCATCAAAATGAACAGAGCCTAAGTGTGCGTCATTAGCCAAACTATTGAAAAAAAACTCTTCCGTCACATCACCTTGATTACGTCCTATATTTCCAACTAAATCGCCTACTTTTTTAAGTTTTCTATCCGTTTCTTTTTGAGCCTCCAGTAAACTCTCAATATGCTCATCCGTTTTTCTTTGGGCAATCGCCAAACTCGCCACTAATTCCTTCAATTCTTCGTCTGTCACAACTATTTCTCCAATTCGTTTAAAAACTTACCCAAATCCTACCACAAAAAAACCGCCTCCCCTTGTGTCGGGTCAGCGGTTTCTTGTTTTACGAGTTCAAACAACGCGGATTAAAAGGCAACCCGCTTTACAATTAACTATGTGAAACATGATGAGCATCCCAATCCGCCTGTGTTTTTTTCCAAGGTTTAAATGCTAACAATAATGCAATTCCACCCCATAAAACAACCAATCCCATTCCCAATAATGCAGCAAATTCAAAAGTCATTTTCATTCCTCGTCTTCAATAGACATCAACAAATGTGCAATCGATTGACAAATTATCCACCAAACAAATGCTCCCAATAAAACCGTCGGGCTGTTATTTGAATAGCCCATAAATCCCAAACCCATACCACCAAAATTCGAGATTTTTTTCAATTCTTCAGCAATCGATTTTCTAACATCTTTGTTAAACTTTAACTTCATAATTTCTCCTTAAATTCACAAAGCCAAATTCTACCACGCGCCCCCCACAAAAAAACCGCCCCCCTTGTGTCGGGTCAGCGGTTTCTTGTTTTACGAGTTCAAACAACGCGGATTAAAAGGCAGCCCGCTTTTTGCTTTCCCCCCTTTTTGAAGGGGGGCTGGGGGGATTTGCTCTAATCTCCAACATTCAAGCAAATCCCCCTTGCGCTTCGCGCCTCCCCCTTCAAAAAGGGGGAAAAGATGGACAACAAAAAAAACGCCTCCCTTTCGGTCAGCGGTTTCTTGTTTTACAACTTCAAACAACGCGGATTAAAAGGCAACCCGTGTCAATCAATGCGGCAAATGTGTCAAAAACCATTCAAGCAAACGAATACTCATAATAATCGAACCAATTGCGCCAATAATCCACAACGTTTGTTTGTGGACAATTTTTGCAAAATTGGTTTCAACACTCCTGATTTCACTTCGCACTTTTTCGATTTCAAGGCGTGTTTCTTCAATTCCCTTCTGCAAATTCGCTTCAACGGTTTTTATTTCAAGGCGGGTTGCTTCAATTTCTTTTTGCAAATTCGCTTCAACGGTTTTTATTTCAAGCTGCAAATTTGCTTCAACAGTTTTGATTTCCAATTTTGTCGCTTCAATTTCCTTTTGTAAGCGCAACTCGGTTTCACTCAAATCGCGTTTTGTTGCAGTCTCTTTCAAATCAGGATAACGCTCTTCCAACTCACTAAACGCTTCAACAATTGCTTTTGAACGCGCTTTATCATCTGGGGCATCGTTCAATTTTTCGTACAAATGTAACGCGACAACACTCATAATTTTCCCCAATCAATTTTTTAACGTTACCAAATTCTACCACGCGCCCCCACAAAAAAACCGCCTCCCTTTCGGTCAGCGGTTTCTTGTTTTACAACTTCAAACAACGCGGATTAAAAGGTGATCTGTCAACAGTAATCAGGACACAAAAGTTAAGCCACTTTTCGAAAAGTT
>JBAXMT010000196.1:0-4404 GCA_037134135.1 Methylococcaceae bacterium
GCACGGCTTTCCTTTATACAGCACCAGCGGTTTTCATAATGAGAATTGCTGCATTTTCACTATCTTACTTTTAACATCAAACCCTTATGAGCCTTGTGTTATATTATCGCTATCCATTTCATTTTTATTTTTATTACAAAGAGATTTTACATGAGTTTTGAAGCACTCGGCTTAAACGAAGAATTATTAAAAGCCATCAGTAACCAAGGTTACACCACGCCAACGCCCGTACAAAAACAAGCTATTCCACATATTCTTGCTGGCAAAGATGTTTTGGCGGGCGCACAAACTGGCACAGGTAAAACGGCGGGGTTCACGTTGCCATTGTTGCAACGCTTAATGGAAAATCACGATCCACATCAAAAACCGCGTCGCATTCGGGCATTAGTTATCGTGCCGACTCGTGAACTTGCCGCGCAAGTTTATGAAAGTATCAAAACGTATGGCGCACATTTGCCGCTGGTTACAGAAGTTATTATCGGTGGTGCGAGTATCAATATGCAAATTCGCCAATTACAACGCGGTTGCGATATTGTAGTAGCAACAACGGGACGTTTATGCGACCACATGCACGAACGCCACATCAATTTGAATAACGTCGAAATGTTGGTTCTTGATGAAGCGGATAGAATGTTGGACATGGGCTTTTTGCCAGACATTAAACGAATTTGTGGCAACTTGCCAAAACAGCGTCAAACGTTGTTATTTTCAGCGACTTATTCGTCTGAGATTAAAGCACTTGCATCACAATTATTAAACAATCCTATCGCGGTTGAAGTAGCGAAACCGAATATCACATCTGAAAATGTTTCAGAATTAGTTTATGGCATCGCAAAAGAAAATAAACGCGCTTTGCTTTCGTATTTAATTGGCAGTAATAATTGGAAACAAGTGTTGGTTTTTGTGCGTACCAAACATGGCGCGGATCGTTTAGAAAAACAATTAACGATGGACGGTATTCGTTCAGCGGCGTTGCATGGCGATAAATCGCAAGGCGCACGCACCAAAGCATTAGATTTTTTCAAAAATGGAAAAGTGTCTGTTTTAGTCGCGACAGACATTGCGGCACGCGGTTTGGACATCGACAATTTACCGCACGTTGTGAACTATGATTTACCGCAAGTGCCTGAAGATTATATTCATCGTATTGGACGTACAGGTCGTGCGGGTTCAAGTGGTGCGGCAATTTCGTTAGTTTCACCTGAAGAATCGCAATTATTATTTGAAATTGAAAAATTATTGAAACGTCATTTGCCGCAAGTCGCCGATACAGGTTATGAAGTGGTGTCGTTAAAAGTCGCCGATATGCCGAAAAAAGTTGTTGTGAAAGATGGCGCGAAGAAAGATTTACGTCATAAAAAACCATCTGATAAAAAAGGTTACGTTGCTAGAAATCAAGCACCAAATGCGCGTCCTAAAACGCAAGGTTCACGCAGCAGAAGTCGTTAATCTTTTTGCCAACCCATTTTCAAGCAAATAATAATGGCGAGTAACATCCATATTTTTTGGATTTTAAAGTTTTTAGGATAGAACCTGAACCATTATAATGACGCTTTAACTTGTTTAATCTTTTGAGGACAAAATGGCAGTTTATAGCACCAATGAATTTAGATCTGGCTTGAAAATCATGTTGGATAACGATCCTTGCGCGATTATCGAAAACGAATTTGTAAAACCTGGTAAAGGGCAAGCATTTAACCGTGTCAAAATCCGCAATTTAAAAACAGGTCGCGTTATTGAGCGCACATTTAAATCTGGCGAATCGCTGGAAGGTGCAGACGTGATGGATGTTGAAATGCAATATCTTTATAACGACGGTGATTATCGTCATTTTATGGATCAAAATACATTTGAACAATATCAAGCCGATGCGAAAGTGGTGGGCGATGCAGGTTTGTGGTTGAAAGATCAAGATATGTGTACCGTCACATTATGGAACGATGCGCCATTAGCTGTGACACCAGGAAATTTCGTAGAATTAGAAATTGTTGAAACTGATCCAGGTGTGCGTGGTGATACATCGGGCGGCGGCGGCAAACCCGCAAGATTATCGACAGGTGCAGTAGTTCGAGTTCCGTTATTTGTGGCACAAAATGAAATAATTAAAGTCGATACTCGCACGGGTGAATATATTTCTCGCGTCAAAGAATAAAATTATCGTGCAAAATTCAGAAAGTTGTTCAATTGAATTATTGCAACAAAGAGCGCGAATACTGCAACGTATTCGCGTTTTTTTTGCGGAACGAAACGTGTTAGAAGTCGAAACACCGTTGCTCAGTCACGCAAGCGGCACCGATCCACAGTTGGCTTTTTTCACTACAAATTATGAAACACCGCCATATTCACAACCGCTATTTATGCAAACTTCGCCCGAATTCGCCATGAAACGATTATTGGCAGCGGGTAGCGGTTCGATTTATCAAATCTGCAAAGCCTTTCGCAACGGTGAAGCGGGACGTTTTCACAATCCCGAATTCACGATTTTAGAATGGTATCGAGTCAATTTTGATTTAGCAGAATTGATGAGCGAAGTTGAAACATTATTCGATGTTTTATTTGACGGGAAGTTAAATGCTCCACAGCGCGTTAGTTATCAAACCGTTTTCGAGCAATTTACGGGGTTGAACGCGCTAATTTTTTCGTTTGAAGATTATTCATCTTTTGCAAAAAATGCGAATTTGTCCGATGCAATTTCTATTTGTGGTGAAAATCACGCGCTGTGGTTAGATTTTTTATTTAGTTTTTGTGTGCAACCACATTTAGGTAAAAATGAGCTGTGTTTGGTTTATGGTTATCCAGCGTGTCAATCGTCATTAGCGCGTTTAAATGCTGAAAATTCGCTTATCACTGAACGTGTAGAAGTGTTTATCAACGGCATTGAATTGGGCAATGGTTTTCATGAACTCACCGATGCAGAAGAACAAAATCGCCGTTTTGATGCAGAAATTGAAACGCGAAAACGTGAAAATTTACCAACAGCAGTAAAAGATAAGCGATTACTTACTGCATTGGAAAACGGTTTGCCCGATTGCTCAGGCATTGCGTTGGGTTTGGATAGAATTTTGGTGGTTTTGGCGAATTCGCAAACGATTAGCGATGTGTTGAGTTTTGAATTTTGTCATGCGTGAACTATTCAGCCCTTCACACACAAAATCTGTTTCAACGTATGCACCACTTCAACCAAATCGCTTTGATTTGCCATCACCACATCAATATCTTTGTACGCCGAGGGAATTTCATCCAGCACGCCTTTGTCTTTTCGACAAATCACACCTTCGGTTTGCACGATTAAATCTGCGGTTGTAAATTCCTTTTCAGCGGCGGTGCGGCTCATTTTTCGACCCGCACCGTGAGCGCAAGAATGAAAACTTTCAGCATTTCCTTTGCCTCGCACAATGTAAGATTTTGCGCCCATGCTGCCTGGAATAATCCCTAAATCACCTGCTCTTGCTCGAATCGCGCCTTTTCGCGTCACCCAAACATTCGCATCAAAATGATGTTCATGGGCGACGTAATTGTGATGACAATTCACCGCTTCGGTGGTGATTTCAAACGGCGGCAAATGCCGTTTCAATGCCGCTAACACTAAATCGAGCATCACTTGGCGATTTTCAAAAGCGTAACGTTGCGCCCAATCCACTGCGTGCGTGTAATCGTTGAAATGGTCGCAACCTTCGGGAAAATACGCCAAATCACGGTCAGGCAAATGGATAAACCATTGCTCCATATCTTTTCGCGCCAACTCGATAAAATAATTGCCGATAGCGTTACCAATTCCACGACTGCCCGAATGCAACATAATCCAAAGCCGTTGCTGTTCGTCCAAACACAACTCAATAAAATGATTGCCACTGCCGAGCGTTCCCATTTGGCAAATCCAACTCGACGATTTACCAAACGATTTGAGCAATTTCGGATGTTTTTCTGTCATCAACATCAGTTGCGATTCAAACGGTAACGCCCGTTCAACCAGCGCACGGTCTTCTTTGTGTTGGTCGCGTCCGACAGGAATATCACGGCTGATTTGGTCAAAAAGCGTTTTCAATAATTTTTCGTCAATGTCATTCGCGGTCAAAGACAAACGGCACGCAATCATCCCACAGCCAATATCCACGCCGACTGCCGCTGGAATAATCGCTTTATGACAGGCAATCACACTGCCAATCGTCGCGCCAATTCCCGTATGAACATCGGGCATCGCGGCAACGTGTTTGTGGATAAAAGGCAAATTCGCCATGTTGCTGAGTTGTTGTTTTGCACGGTCTTCGATTTCGTCAGTCCAAATTTTGACTGGCACCTTGCCTTCGGTCAGCACCGTTTTAATCGTCATGGTTTAGGCTCCTAAAAAAGTAGTTTCATACAATTTTGGCAAAATATCACCTGCTTTGCCGTGCAAATTATAAG
>JBAXMT010000197.1:0-4399 GCA_037134135.1 Methylococcaceae bacterium
ACCATCCGATATTGATAACGTTCCTGGTACTTTGTGATTTGGTGTAGATGGAAGCCAAAAATAACCCGATTTTTTAAATTCTTCTTTAACTCTCATTTCGTCTTCTCCAAATCAGGCAAGCCGCCATAGATTTCACCCACACAATCCGCAAGCTATTAAACATCTTCTAACAAACTCTTTTGCATCTGTGCTGATGCGTTAGGTCGCAACTTAGAAAACTCACACAATTCAGATAGCGTTGCATTTTTTCTATGCCAGTCGTAAAAAACACTTTCACCAATCAAAGCGTAATACCAATTTGTGTTCCCGCGTTCTTCAGGGGGTAATGTGTTGATGCGCTCACACCAATTGACAGCCGCTTTTAATTTTCGTTGCACGTTTGGTGATGAAACCTGCCCTTGCGCTTTCGTTTCAACTAAAAATGTTGTTTTATCCGTTCTGACTAAAAAATCTGGTGAATAGAAGGCAGGCAAGCCATCTTCTTTTACATATCGTAATCTTACGAAATCATGTTTAGTTTCGTTGATTTTGCAAAATGCTTTGATGTTGCTATCTACATCCGCCCATTTGATAAATCGCTCTTCTAATCCACCGTTCTTGCTTGGATAAGGTAAGTGGGTGTAAATGCTTTTGTGAACTTCGATTGCGTATTTCTCCCGCATTGCCCATTTGCTTAAATCGGACAAATTGCGATGATAAACCTCGTTATGACCAATTTTTTGATTCTGTTCTGCTTCAACTAAAGCCAAGCCAATAACTTTGCTCAAATGATCAATAACAGGTTGTAGCAATAAAACGCGCCAATTTTCATCGTCTAGCGGATTGAATTCAAATTCTGGTAATTGGTCACGATTAAACAATTGCTCACAAATATATTTTTCAATCGCACCCGCTAATTGTGCTGTATTGACTTGTAAATAAGGATTTGCCAAATGCGCTGCAATTTTATTTCCTTTTGGCAGTGGTTGGCTAAGAGCTTGGGAAATGCGGCGCGTTAGTCTTG
Organism: Methylococcaceae bacterium; assembly: GCA_037134135.1. GTDB lineage: Bacteria > Pseudomonadota > Gammaproteobacteria > Methylococcales > Methylomonadaceae > UBA10906. Next base: position 1,004 of record JBAXMT010000197.1, read on the forward strand.
ATAAAAAATCGTTGTATCCAGCAACATTCATAATGGCACCATCAACACGGTAATCACCAAAAAGCGTATTGCTTTGCAAATCTTGCGAAATAAAAACATCACCTTTGCCAAGCAACGCTTTTAATTCTGATAATGACATGGCTGAAAATGGCGTTAATGATGGAATATCTAACGATTGATGCTCTAAATTTTCTTCAGCTTCTTGCAAAATGAAAGGAATAGCAAAGTCAAACTCGTGATAATTTTCGCGTAATTGGACAGAAATTAAATCACCTGTGCTACTTCCGCCATCCGTATCATCACCTGTTATGCCGACCAATCCTTCTTTCATTAAATCGTCGTAAAACGATTGAAAAGCGGGATGTTCAACAATGGATAACACATCAATTAAGCTGTTTGGTTCTTTACCATTAGAAATGTTTTCTCTGTTTTCGCGTTTGCTGTCGGCATATTCTTGGTCGCGCCACATTAAACGCAAACCCCGTCCGATAGTTTGTTCTAGTAAAATTTGCGCTTGGCTTGAACGAAGTGGAACAATCACGCAGATATTATTTACGTCAAAACCCTCGCGCAGCATTAAAACGCTGACGATAACTTTAGGCGATGCGTGTTCATCAACATTAAATAGTTTTTCACGCACAACTGCCCATTCTTTATCACCCAATTCTGCTTTTTTACCCGAATCAATTGACATTACCTCGTCTTCATTGAGTCCTTCATCTTGAAAAAACTTCACGACCAAGGGTGATACCGTTGTATCTTCGCAGACAACCAACATTTTAGGATGACGCGCTGGGTCTATCTTGGCAAAATCAGCTTCCAATTTTCTGAGTTTTTGCAAACCCGCCCGCAACATCACGCGCTGACCTTCACTTAATATCGGATTCCCTTCTTCGTCACGTTCTGCTTTGAACTCTAACGGCAATGCACCGATTTCTTTTCGGCGGTCTAAAACCAACGATTTAACTAAGCCGTCACGCATTGCTGTTTTTAAATCAAAATCGACAACAATGTGCGGGAAATAAACTTTGCGTTTATTTTTACCACCACCAACATCGTTATAAGGCGTTGCGGAGAAATCAATTTGAATAAATCGGCGTTTTTTAGGTTCAGCAATGCGCGTTAAACTTTTTTGCCATTCCACTTCATTCACTTCACCTTCTTTTTTGAAATCGTGAATATGATGCGCTTCATCGTTAAAAACTATTAGCTCAGGTAAATTAACCAAATAATCTAAAACACCACCCCGCGCAAAACGTCTGTCTAAAACATCCAATGAATTCCCTGTCGATTTACCAGGCATTACAGGCAGAATGGCGTTAATAACCATTTGCGGGTCTGCGATGACACCCGCCGCGTCAACCTCCGCATCATCGTCCGTTTCTTCTTCGCCCGCTTCTTTTAACAAATGCCAGTTAGCAATTGCCAGCATTCCGTTACCCGTCGCTTTCAAACCGATTTCAGTTTTGTCACAAACATTGCCGCGAATAAAATTAAATACCGAATCACGGTCATCTTCAGGAATAAATAATTCCGCACATTTAGCAACGTCAGAGGTTTTGAAATCACGAATACCGTCATTTAATTTGCCACAGAAAGCATCTAACAAACGGTCATAAACAATCAAACCTGGTGCAACAATTAAAAAGTGGCGCGTAAATCTTGGATTATCAATGCCTTCAGCGAGAGCCGCATTTTTATTGAGCAATTGCCAAATCAATAACGCCTGCATTACCCACGTTTTACCTGTACCCGTTGCCATTTTTAGGCAGTATTTTGGGTGATTATGTTTGTCTTGTGACACTTCGGTTAAGCGTGTTCCTGTTAGCAACGAATCAGGCGTAATTTGTTGATACAAACTTCTTAAATTGGGTGCATCCAAAACTTCATGGGCAACAATCGTATTTAAAATGGCTTGTTTTTGTCCTCGGTGAAAATTCAATCGACGCATTTCACAGTTTTGGTCGCCAAACCACCAACGTAATAATTCAGCTGTTGTCGGTGTCACTAAATCATAAATATCAGCAACGCCATCTTCTAAACCGATACAAAGTTGTTTTGTTTTCGCGGTTAATTTTTCTGCAAGTAACAATTGATTTTCGCTCATGCTGCTACCTCCACAACCACTTCGGCTTCAAATCCAAAAACATCCACCGCTCTGACACAGATTTTTCGATTACCCGATTTGGTAGAAACCGTTAATTTGGCTTCTGTCGTTACACGAAATGCGTCACTGTCGTTTTCTGTATTACCACGATAATCTTGCCAAACTGAACGGAATAATTGCCCATCATAATCAGGGTCAACTGCCCAGTATTCAATTAACGCTAACGGTTCGCTGTTAATCACATTTTGTAATTTAAGACGGTTCGCATCATCAAGGTTAATCGCTTCTGGCGAAAGTAAAACGTAATTATTTAACGTCACCGTAATGACTTCATTTTCACCTTGAAGCTGACGCTGTACGGGTTTAATGGTGAGATATTGCAAACTGGCAAAACGTACTGTACCGCGTAATTTATCGAGTGAACCTTTCTTTTTAAGTCGGTCAAGTAAATCAGGTGGAATCACCAATACTTCTAATAGATCATCTTTTAAAGCGGCTAAACTTTCACTGATTGACGGCTCAAAATTCCAACCTAAAACAATCACTTTTTCCCAGCCACCCATTAAATTATCGCGTAAGGCAATCGCTTTTTTGAGCGTGGCAAAACCTGTCATTTTGTTGGGTGAATCGGCGTAGATTAAAACCTTGCCATCACGACCTAAATTGCGATTTGGGTTTTCATCTTGTGGCAGCGGCAATGCACCGTAAAGCGATAAAACAATTTGAGATAAATCACCAATCCGAAAACTGCGTCCAAGTGCGGTTTTGGCTGCTTCAACATGGTAATCACCCACCGCTTGATAAAGAAATGACTTTGCATTCTGGTCAATGAAACGCTTACGCATAATCATACAAGCAGGTTTCCCTAAATCTGTTGTAATCCATCTACGCCCTAACTTTTCTGCCACTGCAGCGGTTGTTCCCGAACCACCAAAGAAATCAATCACTAAACCATCACTATTGGTAGCTCCCTTGATGATTCTTTCTAATAAGCTCTCTGGTTTTTGAGTTGCATAATCAGTTCTTTCATTTGCTGCTGATTGAATGGTCTGAGAAGCCCAAACATCATCATAAAAAACTCTATTACCTAATTCACAATTGATTACACTTAAAGCCGATTTCAACTTTAATGGTAATGGAATAGCATCGTTATCATCGGTAAAAACGGAAGCGGAAAATCTACTCTTATGAAAATCGTAAACGGAACGCTTGACACCGATGGCGGAGAGAGAATAACAAAACAAAATTTAGAAATAAAAATGCTCGACCAGAGACCCGATTTTAAAGAA
>JBAXMT010000198.1:0-4393 GCA_037134135.1 Methylococcaceae bacterium
GTTTGCAACGCCCAATCAATAATCGTCAGCGTCCGCAAACCCAAAAAGTCGAACTTCACCAAACCGACTGATTCAACATCGCTTTTGTCGAATTGCGTCACTAAATTATTGCCTTCGTGGTCACAATAAAGCGGCGTGAAATCCGTTAATTTCGTTGGCGCAATTACCACACCGCCAGCGTGTTTTCCCGCATTTCGCGCAGTGCCTTCCAAAATCAACGCCATATCAATCAACGTCTTAACATCTTCTTCGTTGTTGTAGGCTTGTTGCATATCAGGGCTATTTTTGAGCGCGTCCGACAACGTAATTCCCACTTCGGTCGGAATCATTTTGGCGAGTCGATCGACAAAACCATAACCCAAACTCAAAACGCGCCCCACGTCACGAATCACGGCTTTTGCCGCCATCGAACCGTAAGTGATAATTTGCGAAACTTGGTCGCGTCCGTAATGGTCGGCGACGTAATCAATGACTTCGTCACGCCGATCCATACAGAAATCAATATCAAAATCGGGCATCGACACCCGTTCAGGATTTAAAAATCGCTCAAACAGTAATTCAAACTCAATTGGGTCTAAATCGGTAATTTTCAAAACATACGCAACCAACGAACCCGCACCAGAACCACGACCAGGTCCAACGGGAATGCCGTGATTTTTTGCCCATTGAATAAAATCCGCCACAATCATGAAATAGCCCGAAAAACCCATCTGCGTAATTACGTCGAGTTCGATTTTTAAGCGTTCGTGATACGCAGCTTCGTCTGGAACGGCGTGATGTTGTAAGCGTTCGAGCAAGCCTTTTTCCGATTCGGCGATAATCAAATCGTTAATCGTCATGCCATCAGGCGTGGGGAAATCAGGCAAATAATTTTTACCCAATGTCAGCGTTAAACTGCATCGTTTCGCAATTTCGACGCTGTTTTCTAAGGCTTCGGGAATGTCAGCAAATAACGTTGCCATTTCCTCTGCGCTACGCAGATATTGTTGATTTGTATAATCTTTCGGGCGACGTTCATCATCTAAAACACGTCCTTGATTGATACAAACGCGAACTTCATGCGCGGCAAATTCATTTTGTTTTAAAAATCGGACATCGTTTGTAGCAACCACTGGCAAATTCAACGCAAATGCTAAATCAATCACCGCTGAAATATAGGTTTCTTCGTTTGGTTTGCCGACACGCTGAAGTTCCAAATAAAACCGATTCGGAAACAGATTTTGCCAATACATCGCAAAATGTAGCGCGTCGTCTTTTTTATCGGCAACTAACGCACGTCCAATATCGCCTTGCATCGCGCCCGATAACGCAATCAGCCCTGCGTGATTTTGCTCAATCCATTCGCGGCGAATCATCGGCACACCGTCTTTAGATTGCCCTTTTTGATACGCTTTCGACACCAATTCAGTTAGTGTGACGTAACCTTTGTGATTTTGTGCGAGCAATGTTAGACGATATGGATTATCAGGTTCGTCAGAATTGAAAATCAAAACGTCCGCGCCTGCAATCGGTTTAATTCCTGAACCTGTGGCGGTTTTGTACATTTTCACCAAGCCAAATAAATTGACGTGGTCAGTTACCGCAACCGCTGGCATTTGTAATTCAGTTAATTTTTTAACTAACGGTTTGATTTTCACTAAACCATCGATTAGTGAGTATTCAGTGTGAACTCTAAGGTGAATAAATTTGGGGGACATTGGCATTAGGAGCTGAAACGAAAAATGATGTCGGGTTTCGAGTGATTATGGGCGTTGGTGCATAAATAAACTTAATTAAAATCAATATGTGAATTTTAACGCATCCTGATTTTATGGAAAAATCAACGCTTTTTACCCATTTCTGACGTGACTAAAAATACAAATATTTGATTCTAAAGTCTTTTATTTATGCACCAACGCCACTCAGTCAACCAAACGCTGTAATCACAAATTTACAAATTTTGACGCGCTGTTGCAATCGCCGTTTTCACCGTTTCAGGTGCTGTGCCGCCAATATGTGAACGCGCTGCGACTGAACCTTCAAGCGATAAAACAGCAAACACTTCTTCACCAATTAACGGCGAAAAAGTTTGTAATTCAGCAAGCGAAATTTCAGACAAATCACGTTTTGTTTCAACACCCAAACGCACCGCCAAACCAACAATTTCATGCGCGTCACGGAACGCTAACCCTTTGCGAACCAAATAATCAGCCAAATCGGTTGCCGTCGCAAAACCTTGTTTTGCTGCGCGGTACATATTTTCTTTTTTCGCAGTTAAATGCGGCACCATATCGGCGTAAGCGCGGAGGCAATTCAATAACGTATCCACCGTGTCAAAAAGTGGTTCTTTGTCTTCTTGATTGTCTTTGTTATACGCAAGCGGCTGACTTTTCATCAACATCAATAACGCGACTAAATGCCCTGTCACTCGTCCTGATTTTCCGCGCACCAATTCAGGCACATCTGGATTTTTCTTTTGCGGCATAATCGACGAACCCGTGCAGAACGCATCGGGAATATCAATAAAATCAAATTGCGCCGAAGCCCACAAAATCAATTCTTCCGAAAAACGCGAAAGGTGCATCATCAAAATACTGGCGGCGGCGGTGAATTCAATCGCAAAATCTCGGTCACTCACCGAATCGAGCGAATTCGCGCTTGGACGTGAAAAACCCAATAACTCTGCACTGAAATGACGGTCAATTGGATAACTTGTTCCTGCCAACGCCGCTGCGCCAAGTGGTGAAACATTCAAGCGTTTTGCACAATCTTTCAGACGGTCAGCGTCACGACTTAACATTTCAAACCACGCCATTAAATGATGTCCGAAAACAATCGGTTGCGCGACTTGCAAATGCGTAAAACCTGGCATGATGGTTTCGGTGTGTTTTTCGGCTAAATCTAAAATCGCGGTTTGCAAACGTTTCAATTCAACGCCAATTGCGCCAATTTCGTCACGCAAATACAGCCGAATATCTGTCGCAACTTGGTCATTTCGAGAACGTCCTGTGTGCAGTTTTTTACCCGCGATGCCGATTAAATGCGTCAACCGCGCTTCGATATTCATGTGAACATCTTCTTGTTGAATCGACCATTCAAATTCATCGCGTTCAATTTCGCCGTGAATTTGCGTTAAACCACGAATAATTAAATCGCGTTCTTCTTCGGTTAAAACACCGACTTTGCAAAGCATTTTGGCATGAGCGAGTGAACCTTGAATATCTTGATTTGCCATACGTTTATCAAAATCAACTGAGGCAGTGAAAATTTCGACAAATGCGTCGGTGGCTTGCGCGAATCGTGCGCTAGAAAGTTTTTGAGAATTGATGTTCATGAGAGTTTAAAGCTGGAGGAGTGTTGAAAAATTTAAGGTAAAAAGCATTGCACTTTTTACCTTAAACCTATTTTTTACTTATTTGTGCTTGAGAATTTCACTCGCGATTTTCGCCAAATTAGGAATAAATTGTGCGTCACGCGCTAGCACTGCGTTAATGGCTAAATACTCTGAAATAGGTGTCGAATTACTACTGACCAAAATAACAGGTACGTTTTTATTACGAGAATTCGATTCACGCAATGCCGCTACAATCGCTACCGTATTTAAATCAGGCAATTCGCGTGCTGCCACAAGCAAATCAAATGGTTCATGCAACATTTGTTCTAATGCTGCTAATCCACGGTCTTGCACCACAATTCGTACACCAAGTGGAGCTAAAACGCCTTGGCACAATTTACGGCGTGATGGTGATGGCTCAATTAACAACACCGTTGCACGTCCTGGCATACTCGATTTTCTCAAATCGTCCAATTCATGTTCAATTTCTTGCGTTGAAACACCTTCTTGACCCACAAATTCAGCCATTCGTTTGAGCAAATCGACATAACTTAACGCATAACTCAAACTTAGTTGTTCTGTTGTAAAACTACCGCTACTCAAAAAACTTTCAAACTGGTGACAAATCGATGTCACCAACGAGAAACCAAATTGACTGCCTGAACCTTTTAAACTATGAACTCGGCGGTATAAATCATCAAATGACCCTTCACGACCCTGTTCAAATGCTAAAACACTCTCTTCCAAACCATCACAACGCTCTGGAAATTCCGCAATAAACTCATCGCGTAATTGTTTTAATAACGTATCAAACTCACTCATAAGCACTTATCCTTTTTTATTGGTACTTTTTTATTTTAAGGCGTTAATTCGTGACCGACAGTAACGACTTTTAAATCATTTGTACTGCCTTTCGCGCCAGCCAAATCACCTTTTGTGATAATAATCTTGTCGCCAGTTTCAGTCATACCGTAAGCCCGCAATTGCGCGATAATATCACGATTCACTTCAACGTGAGTTTGAGATTCATGCGAAAAATAAATCGGAATCACGCCACGATATAATGTGACTTTGCCTAAT
>JBAXMT010000199.1:0-4383 GCA_037134135.1 Methylococcaceae bacterium
GCAATTTCAGCCGCCATCATTTCGGGCGTTTCGTCGTATTCACCAAAAGCGTTTGGCAAACCTGCATTCGGATGTGCCGAAACGTGCGTGTCTGCGATATTGGATAATTCTTCGATATATTGGCGTAATTCGGTTGCGCCTAACGCGCAATTGAAACCAAACGAAATCGGTTTAACGTGTTTCAATGAATTCCAAAACGCGCCAACCGTTTGACCAGAAAGTGTACGCCCTGAAGCATCGGTAATTGTGCCAGAAATCATCACAGGCAACGCAAAACCTAATTCTTCAAACACATTTTCAACGGCGAAAATCGCGGCTTTCGCGTTCAAGGTATCGAACACCGTTTCAATCAAAATTAAATCTGCACCACCGTCAATTAACGCTTTTGTTGCTTCGGTGTAAGCGACAACTAAATCATCAAAAAAGATATTGCGAAAACCTGGGTCATTTACGTCGGGCGACATCGAAGCCGTACGATTTGTTGGCCCTAAAACACCAGCAACAAAACGCGGTTTTTCGGGTGTTGAAAATTCGTCAGCCGCTTCACGCGCCACTTTTGCCGCCGCGAAATTGATTTCATAAACTAACGATTCCATTTCATAATCCGCCATCGCAATCGTGGTGGAATTGAAGGTATTGGTTTCAACAATATCTGCGCCTGCTTCAAAATACGCGCTGTGAATGGCTTTGATAATATCTGGTTGCGTCAAGCTCAATAAATCGTTATTGCCTTTTACGTCCGTTTGCCAATTCGCAAAACGCTCGCCGCGATAATCTTTTTCGTCGAGTTTGTAGCCTTGAATCATCGTTCCCATCGCGCCATCGAGAATAAGAATGCGTTGCGCGAGGTGTTGTTTAAATAAGTCGGTTCTGTTCATGAAAGTAAGAAAATGTTGCGATAAAATAATTTCTTGAATGATAACAGACGGCGCGGCTTGTGTGCTATTTAAGAGCAATTTTCAAAACGCCACCGCAAAACCAACTAAACTAAAAATTGAGGGTGTGCTAACCGTTAAACCAGCACTGACATTTGCAAATATCGCCAAACGTTCCATCGGAATCCATTGTGTGCCACCACCAATCGCAGAAGTCGTCAAGCCAGCCGCTGTATTCGTGTAACCATTTACGAAAACATCAACATCTTCATAAACATTGCGTTGCAACGCCCACGATAACGCTAATTGATATTGCGCGTCACCCGATTCTAAATGCTGCGACACAAAACCAACGTTATATTCCAACGCAACATCAAACGGCAAAGTTTGATCAAAATTCAAACTCAACGCGGGATTTATGCCGTTTTGAAAAGCCCGATGAGCAAAATCTGTTTGCACCGAAAATTCAACACCGAACGCTGGTAAATACGCAGTTTGATTTTCGTCGGAAATATGCCATTTAAAATCAAACGTTTGTGGACTCATGCCGCTGGTTTTTTCTTCGTCATCGACAATCGTAAAACCATTCGACATCAAACGCAGTTCCAAATCATCGAGCAAGCCATAACGCAATAAATATCCCGCGCTATATTGTGCTGGTGTACCGTCAGCACTTTTACCGCTGTAATTAACAGGCGATGCTTCAACATAAGCGCGACCTTGTGGCAGCGTAAATGCACTATTTGGAAAATTAGCTAAATCTGCGCCTGCGGTTTTAATCGAAACGTCTGATTCTGCATAACTCAACGAGTTAAAAACGAATGCTAAAAAATAGGCGGCGATTTTATATTTGTTATTTTTCATGATTACTAATGCTCATACTGCTTATGATTGTGATAATTGTTATCGCACATTATTCAAAAACCTTTATTTACATTAATCGTTTATAAATCTTCATTCGCTGTCGATATAATGCGAACTGTCAAAACGAACAAAAAATATAAACTACCATTATTTTCCTTGTTCAATTTAAATCATTAAGGAATCATTTTTATGTTCAACAATCTTTCTATTCGTTCGCGTCTTATGCTGATTCTTTGCGCGATGTCTATTTTAGCCATTTCGTTAAGTACGATTGGCTTAGTGGGAATCAAATTTAGCAACAGCAGTCTACAAACTGTTTATATCGATCGGTTGGTTCCAACAAGTCAATTAACTCAAATTAAAAATCGTCTAGTAGACAACCGTTTAAAAATTGCCAATAGTGTTATTTTTCCTGATGAGGTAGAAAAAAATATCGATGCGATTAACGAAAATATGGCTGAAATTAAAAAATTATGGGAAAGCTACATGGCGACGTATTTAACGCCAGAAGAAACGATTCTCGCCAATAAATTCGTAGAAGATCGAAAAACATATCGTGAACAAGCGTTATTGCCTGCGTTAGCATTAATAAAATCAGGTGATAGAGCTGGGCTTGAAAAATTGATTATCGAAAAAATTCGTCCATTGTACGAACCACTTTCAAAAGACATTAACGACTTGGTGCAATTACAACTCGACGTTTCAAAACAAGAATATGACGATGCACAAAAATCGTATGATTCAATTTTTGTTTGTTCAATTATCATGCTTGTATTGGGATTGAGTGCGTGTTTCTTCATAGATTTAAAATTGATTCGCAGAATTACTAATGCCCTTGATAATGCGAAAAATGTAATGTCTGCGATTGCTCAAGGTGATTTATCATCACGCATCGTGGTTGAATCAAATGATGAAATCAGTGAATTGTTGTTAGTCATGCAAACAATGCAAAGCAATTTAAAAATGATTGTCACAGATATAGAAACCGTTGTTTCAGCGGCTGTTAAAGGTAATTTCAATACGAAAATCGATATTCAAGGTAAAAGCGGTTTTGGAAAAGATATTAGTAGCTTATTGAATCAATTAAGCGATACGGTTGACACGGCTTTCAAAGATACCATTCGTGTGGCAGGCGCGTTAGCAAACGGCGATTTGAATCAAAGAGTCACCAAAGATTACAAAGGATTATTTGGTTTAACGGCGAAAGGCGTGAACGACACCGTGGATTCATTAACAAAAATCGTCAATGAAATTCAAACGATGGTGGACGCAGCGGCAATTCAAGGTGAATTCAGTTACAAAATGAACTTGAATGACAAAGCGGGTTACACCAAAACGATTGCTGAATCATTGAATAAATTATCTAACGTGACAGACGAAGGCTTGCATGATGTTTTACGCGTTGCAAATGCGTTAGCCGATGGCGATTTAACCCAAAAAATTACGAAAGATTATTCTGGTATTTTTGGTCAAGTAAAAGCGGGTGTGAATAACACCGCAGAAAGTTTGGCTTCGTTGCTTTTGGAAATCAAAGAAACGACAAATATGATTGCAGCGGTTTCAACTGAAATTGCATCGGGTAATAATGATTTGGCGCATCGCACCGAACAACAAGCAGCAGCTTTAGAAGAAACAGCAGCAAGTATGCAACAACTCACATCGACTGTTTCACACAATAGCGAAAATGCAAAACAAGCAAATTCATTAGCCGTCGGTGCAACTGAAGCCGCAAATCGCGGTGTAAGTGTTGTTAGAGATGTTGTGAGTACGATGGATAACATCAATGAATCGTCTTTAAGAATCGTGGATATTATTTCGGTAATTGATGATATTGCGTTCCAAACAAACATTTTAGCGTTAAACGCAGCCGTTGAAGCGGCTCGTGCAGGTGAACAAGGTAGTGGTTTTGCGGTGGTTGCGATTGAAGTTCGTAATTTAGCGCAACGTTCTGCAAATGCCGCAGGTGAAATTAAACGTTTAATCAGTGATTCAGTTGATCGTGTTTCGGGTGGTAGCAAACAAGTCGCAGAAGCAGGTCAAACCATGCAGGAAATTGTGACTTCGATTGAAGGCGTGAATAAAATCATTTCAGAAATTTCGAGCGCGTCAGCAGAACAAAGTGCGGGGATTGCTCAAGTAGGTGCTGCAATTACATCGATGGACGATGTGACACAACAAAATGCGGCATTGGTTGAAGAAGTAGCTGCGACAGCAGAATCGCTCGAAACGCAAACACAGCATTTAGCGAAAGAACTCGCGCATTTTAGAATGGACAATTATTCAACTGGTAGTCAAAAAAAAGCAGCTAAAGTAGCGATGAAAAGTGCGCCTGCATCTGTGAAAACACAAACGTTTAATGCTGCGCCAATGGAAGAACTAACAGCATCTAAAAATACTTTTGTTGTAGGAAATGATGATTGGGAAGAGTTTTAAAAAGTTAGAGCGGTCGTGACGCTAAACTAAGAAGGTGTTGAGTGCAGATTTCAATCTGTGCTTAATGCCTTTTTTCTTTTTGAATGGATTTTTAGTTTGAGGACTTTAGGACTTTAAAAAAGCGAGGATTTAGCGGTGTTGAATTTGAACTGTATTAATGCAGCAATTCTCATTATGAAAACCGCTGGTGCTGTATAAAGGAAAGCCGTGC
>JBAXMT010000200.1:0-4339 GCA_037134135.1 Methylococcaceae bacterium
ATAGAATGAGAACAGCGAAATCGTGTAGCAAGAATCGTCCAGTTTTTTATCCAACCGATGCAGTGTTTCACCCGTTTCGGAATCAAGAGTGCTTATTGTACTCACGGGATCGGTTGCCAAGCCTTGGTATCCTTTATCGGCTCCCACTTTACACCCTGTTGGTAATCGTTCTAAGGTTTGTAATTGATTGCAGCGTTTTTTGTCGTGCATTGAACCAGGAACAGGTACACTGACTGCTGCAATGAACAATGACCATCTGTTGCGTTTTTAAGGTAAATTCATGCTGTTTCACAGAAAAAAACAACTTCCGAATTTCATTATTTTTTCCTGGCCGTGACACCCTTTGCTCAGTCGCATCGATCAAAGCAAATTCATCTTCCAATTGTTCTGAAAGCATTGCAGCAAAGTCGTCATCATTCACTTCCCATATTTCAGGACGTGGCAAAACATCTCGAATCAACGGTAACAAACGACGTAAATCGCGGGATATTTCATATTGCTGCAAGCCGCAATAACCGTCTGCGAAGTGTTCAAACGTAGATATGCCAATACGCCAACCGTTCGCTGTGCCAGCGATTGTTCGAATTTTCGTCCCGCACCAGTCGTTCGCTTGCGGTTATCTTGATTGTGTCGGTTAAGCTCATATTCGTAGAATTCGGTTTCCATTTGGTCAATCATCAATCAAAAATCCTCTGCCCGAATGCCACAAAGTGTTTTTTATGTTTTAAAATATGCTCAAATGTTTCTTATGAAGCAAACCCACTATCCATCAGCACATAACTCATCTTCTCCTTAAATTAACGCAATTTACCATCAAGATATTTTAATAGTTTCCATCTATTTTCTAAGTGTTATTTTTTTCACAAATTCTTTCCGCTGTTTCATCAAGCGATTGGCTTTTGAAATCAATTGATGAATCTTCATCTGAATTTATTTCGTATGTATCGTTGAAAGGGTCGTATATGATGGAAAAACTTTCATTATTCGAACAAGTAACATCATAATGCTTGATCCCTCCAGCCATCGCACCAACCCCACCAGTTATTTTAAAATTATAATTTTTATATTTTCTTTCAATTTGTTTTAAAGAATCAGCCTTAATCCAACCTAATTTTTTATAGCCATTTTTTGGATTTTCGTAATTTACATGAATGTATTCGCCATATATTGAGATGGCTTGGACGGTATCGTTTTTTATTAAAAACTCATTTGTTTTACATTCTGTTGAAGGAACATCAAAGAAATACGATTTATTCAAAACCATAAACTTTGAAACATCTTTTTTAATCCCAGTTACACCAGTATATTGAGAATTTTCACTTTTTTCTTTTCTCTCAAAGTTTTCAAATGTGCAATTTTTTGTAACTTTAGAAAATACGTTTGATTTTCTAACTAACCTAACGGAGCTATCAAACGCTTTATTATCTAAATTACTGCCGCCATAACTAAAAACAACAAGCCAAGCATTTTTGCCATCATACGGCGGACTTCCGTTATACACGGAACTTGTAGAAGACCAGAAATGAGCTAGTGTATTTGGAAAATATATTTTGTTTATATTTGGGGCGTTATTTAATGAACCATCAGAACACATCCGATTTAATTCGTTGTCAGTATTTGGAATTGTTTTGCCAGCGAAACAATTCAGCAATCCAATTAGTTCATCTCTAGTTGGCATTCTCCAGTCTTTCGCCCCACATAAACCTTCTTTATTTACTGCTTTTGCGAAAGAAAAAGTGTTGCAAGCACCGTATTTTTTCGAACAAACTCCTTTACTACCAAGAGATTCGTCTCCATAAGCGTATCCTTCAAAAGCCCCATTTTTCTTACTATCTGGTTCATACCAGTTATAACGCCAATCTTTATCGCGCAAATCACCATCGGTTGTTTTAACTTCCCAAATCAATCCAGTTTTCTTATCTTTAGTACAAGCCCAATCAGTTGGATTTGAACCTAATACAGGCGATTTAGGGCAAACTCCTTGCCCTTCTAATTGTCCATTGTTGCAAACTTTTATGTAATTGTTATCCGTTGGGTCTGGAACTGGTTTTGTTTCTATAACAGGTGAAATTTCTTTTATAACTTCTTTAATTTCAGGTTTTACATCTTCTTTCGTCGCAATTGCTTCGTGTTCCGAATATATTCTTTTAGGTTTTGTATCAGTATTCGCAAACAAAATAACCACAAGAAAAACTATTGCTGCTATTACAAAATAAACGATTTTAAATTCATCTTTGTACGTTGGTACTTTTACAATGGGTTCTTCTTGTTCCAATTCTTTTTTGTTTTCGACGTTTTTTGTCATGTCGAATTCTTCATCAGATAATTGGTAAGTTTTGTTTCCGTATGTAATCAGAAAAGGTTGGCTGGCTTCTGTTTTTTTAGATGAAAAAAGTGCTTTTAATATAATTATTAAGGTAAAAACAGCCAGTCCAACTGCTAAAGCAGTGCCAATGGCGGGTAGAATTGCCACGCTAATTACAAATATAGATGTGAAAAATGAAGGTATTAAAAAACACATCAAAATGAAAATCAGCAGGTATAGCATTATTAACTCTCTCGTTTATCGCGTGGTAAAAAAATCCCTCTGCTTCAAGCGTGGGGATTTTAGTAAGGTTTTTGTTTTATCTTTTAGATAAGTTCGGGTCAATTAAAGCAGTTCCTTCAACTTCAATTGTGTTTTGACCACCCAAAATGAACCAAACCGCTGACCTTGTTATAACCACGTCAGTTAGAGCTATCGCGCCAGGTGTGGATTCAATCGCTCTATCAATAGCTGTTTTCATATCTGGCTGACCGATTGGAAAGTACAGAATTATCGGTTTTGAGTCTTCGCCTTTTACTTTGGCTATACCACGTTTAAAATCAGCTCCGTGACTTAAATCAACATTCTTGGTTGATACCATAGTGAAATCGCCTACCCTTGTGGAACAACCGGTTGCTAAGAAAGCTAGAGCTACAACTAATAATAATTTGTTCATGATTTTGACCTAAATTTTGTAGTTTTTGGAGTTGCAGTATATCACCGTACAGATTACTCAACATTCGATGAGATTCGCTTGCCGATTGTGAATGGTTGCGAATTGCCGCAAAACGTCAGGTGAAATGATTTTTACTGCGCGTGAAAAAGAAAGCACGCAATCCACCGCTAACGCTTTGTCGATAAAATAATTCACTGCATCCGGCGGCAATGATTTCACAATGCTAACCACCATAATGCAAACACCAACCATCGTCGCAGAGTTCGGTAAAATGTGGTGTGACAGGTCGTTGTTATCGTTCATTATTGCTACCTAAAATCTATAACGCAAATTCATCTGTAAATTGTTAATCAACAAGTTATCATCCGTCCTTCTGTCCATATACTGTTCCAAATAACTCAAATCGCCGCCGATTTTCGGCGTAAATTGATAACTTAATCCCACTGACACCCGATTTTCTGAAAATCCTTGTTTTCCAAAGTTCGTTTGATTCAGATGAAAATAAATTTCGTTGTTCACATAACCACTTAACCCATCAAAAAAGGGTAGCGCGTGACTGATTTGTACTAATTGTTTCATCCGATAACCCACATCGCCTGACGTTTGGTTAATACGTTCTTCCATTCGCGTCCGGCTGGTGAAAATAAAATCCTCCACCGTTTGATTCCAGACAAAATCTTGATAAGTGCGACTTTCCTGATAAAACGGTTTGTTTAAAGGTTGAAGCGAATTATGCAGATAACCCAGTCCAAACGAGGCATTGGTGTTTAATTGATAAGCAACTTGCCCAAAAAAAACAGATTCTTTTAACGAATCTTCCCTATTTCCGTTTTGATAAACCGCTTGCCACTGAAATTTATTTAAACTCGGCGACACCAATTTGAAATCACCTTGCAGTGCGACCGAACCCCAAATGCCATAAATATCGGTAGTGGGTGCTGCAAAACTAGGTACCGATTGTGCGAGTAATAAAATGCCTAACGTTATTTTTTTTAATGTCATTTTTCTTCTTAACGTGGAATGAGCTTTTTCTATCTTGCCAGTCTATCGCACCGACAAAATTAAGATATAGAAACTCTGAAAAATGATTAAAATTTATAACGCAAATTCATCTGTAAATTATTCACTAACAAATTGTTACCCGATTTGTTGTCGATATATTGCTCTAAATAACCTAAATCACCGCCTATTTTGGGGGTGAATTGATAGCTTAATCCCGCGCCAAACCGATTTTCTGAAAATCCTTGTTTTCCAAAGTTCGTTTGATTCAGATGAAAAAAAGCCTCTTCATTAACATAAACACTTAAATCCTTAATGAATGGCAGCGCATGAGTAATTTGTATGAATTGTTTTGCTCG
>JBAXMT010000201.1:0-4331 GCA_037134135.1 Methylococcaceae bacterium
TTCTAATTCTGTATCACTTCGTTAAAGGGAAAGCCATTCAATTCGTTGTTGGATACGTAATTCTTGTTGCTTTGTATACGCACTTTTTGAATTGGCCTACGGGAAATGACATTACTCCAATTTTATTTCCATTCTTGGCGCTCGCCATTCTTTCACTTGCCTACACGGATCCATATTTGAGCGATCGCCTTTTGCATAAAAATGATATTTCCTATGGTGTTTACATTTATCACATGCCTATTATTAATATCATGATGTATTATGGGCTGACTTCAAAAATTGTATATGTCTTTGCGGTTATAATTATCACAATCGTCATCGCATCTCTTTCTTGGCTATGCCTCGAACGCATCGCGATTCGTAAAAAGAAACACCCCCTAGTTGTTGTTCCAGCAAGCCCATTGAAAGAGTTCGTAAACTAGTCGTTTTGAATTACAAAAATATTGTAGTTTCGCACGAAGCAATTTTAAGAATCAAACACCGAATAAATTTATAAAGAGCACGCATAATGAACTATTTTAAAATTATTGGAATTATAATCATCGGAATATTTTTTTTCGGATTTCAAGAAAGCGCGGTCACGAAACCGATCAATCGTCCTCCTCTCGTTTTGCTCTATGACGTACTGCCTGATTTAAATGCAATTACTCGAGTTCAGTCGATTTCAGCCAAGCAATTTTTTATTCTTTATCAAGGCTGCGACCCACAATCATTCAAATCAGGGGTGATAGATATCCCTGCCGTATTGATGGCTATACAAAAACAAACCGGGGGTCAGTTGCCCGAATGGTGTATGTTAGATTTTGAAGATCCATTTAATGCTGATCTTCAAAAAAACCCCACAGCACCTGAATGTAAACGCGCTTTAAATAGTATGATTGAAACTATAAAAGCGGTAAAGAAAATTTATCCAAACACAAAGTGGTCTTATTATGGTGTTCCTTGGTTGCCTTATTGGATGCAAGGAAAGGGTTGGGCTAGTGCAAATAATGAAACCAAAAAAACCACATTGGATCAGGCGGTTCAGGTTTATACTTCTCTTGTTAATGAGTTGGATTGGATTAGTCCGACTATTTATCCCAAGTATGACCCGATGTTGTTTCCATCTGATCAATCAAAGACAGTAGGGGAAGAAGGACGTGCATGGAGAATGGCCCAAGTTGGACTAGCAAAGCTTCTTTCTTCTGGAAAACCAATAATTCCGACCATCTGCCCATATTGGACACCAGGCGGCAAAGCGCCGTTTTGTCAGGTCGTTCCTTCCAAATCAGTTATTGATGACCAGGTTGCACCAGCTATTTCTATGGGTGCAAGTGGAATAGCTGTTTGGACATCGATAAATTATTTTATCCAGCAAGCAATTAATGGGCCAACAAAAAGCTCCCCGGGCGAGACGGATTTTGGATCTAATGAATGGCGTAAAGCATTTACCATTGACTATTTTAATAACAAATCCCCCCCAGATTGGTCTGATCCGCAAGTCAAGCAAGATTTGATTCAAAGAGCATCAAGAACCATCACTGATACATTGTTCAATATTCGCTCTTGGGAACGATTTCAATCTGTTTCCAATTGAAGTATGTGTTATATTTTTTAATAATTTCAAGTGATTCACTTTACAATTTAAATTCATTAAAAATATATCATTATTAAATTTTAAGTAGCCATGTCGTCAATATCCTTACAGCAATCTTCTGAAATTAAATGGATTCAATCTGTTATTTTTGATCAGTTTTTAGGCTTAGATTTGAAAATTGAACAACCAAATGAATCAACATTTGTGATCCATTTCGAAGGAAGAACGCTCACACTTCCTAATATTTTTTTAAAACAAGCGTCAAATTCTTGGCTGAGTCCATCCACCCTGCCACAACTTCCTTTACGCCAATGGGACGTCTCCGCCACTGAACTGAAAGCAAATCTTGTATCGCAAATTATCCCAGTACTTTATGGTAATCCTGGATTTAAAAAAGACAAAGATGGAAACGGATTCTTATATCTTGATGTCATTGGGTCTGCTTTTTTTATGTTGTCTCGCTATGAGGAAGTTATCTCCCAAGAGCGTGATCTTTATGATCGATTCCCTGGCGATGCATCAATTGCCTACAAAGCAAATTTTCTAGATCGACCACTTATTGATGAGTATGTTGAAATTCTGTGGGCTGCGATACATGATCTTTGGCCTTCGCTGCAAAGACGATCAAGGCAATTCAAATTATTGGCAAGCCATGATGTAGACAGACCCAGTCGATTCGCTTTTTGTTCTTGGTTGGGCGTGTTGGGTGTGATGGGGGTTGAAGTCATGAAACGAGGAAATTTTTTATTGGCCCTGAAAGGGCCAATACTGCGCCTGCAAAGCCACAGAAAAATTAGCCCTAAAGATCCTTACAACACATTCTCTTGGATAATGGATCTATCGGAACGTTACGGTTTGCAAAGCGCATTTTATTTTATTTGCGGTCGGACAAATCGAAAAATGGATGCGGATTACGAAATTGAACATCCCGCTATCCAGAAATTACTTCTAGAAATTCATTTAAGAGGTCATGAGATTGGCCTGCACCCAAGTTTTGAAACTTATCTTGATCCCCAACGCCTTCTGGCAGAAGCGTTGCGCCTTAAACAAATTTGTAAAAAGTTGAATATTGTCCAAAAATATTTTGGCGGACGAATGCATATTTTACGGTGGCGAACTCCCACCACAATGTTGGCTTGGGAAAATGCTGAAATGCATTATGACTCAACGCTTGGCCATGGCGACATGGTTGGATTTCGTTGCGGAACCTGTCACGAATATTCTGCGTTTGATCCGGTTGAGAAAAAAGAATTAAAATTGCGCATTCGTCCTCTTATCGTCATGGATCGGACGTTGCTAGATCCTATGTATATGAATCTCAGTCACACTGCGGCTCTTGATGTAGCGCGCGGATTAAAAAATTGTTGTAAGCAATTCAATGGAAACTTCACGTTGTTATGGCACAACCACGCTTTTGCAGAAATGAATCAACGTTCTCTTTATGAAGCCATTTTACGGGACTAACGCGTTGGAATTTTACGACGCACGGCGATTTATAATTTATTGAAATCCAAAACAGAAAGTTTATAAATGGCACGTTTTGTAATTTTCACAAACACGAATTGGTCGGAAGCGCCGCGTATTCGGCATCAATTAACACGACTACTTCTTAAAAACAAGCACACTGTTTCTTTTTTTGAAAAACCACGTTTTCTATTTCGAACAAGCGCCCCAGATTTCACAACTTTAGAATCAGATCTTTTATTAGTTCAAATCAAACAACTTATTAATCACCAGTTGCGCGTTATTCCTATTTTTCACTGGTTCAATTCCGTTATTGTAAAGCACTATATTCGAAAGCGTCTGAAGCGAGGACTTTATGATTCTCAAACCGTTATTATAAATTTTGCTTATGATTATTATTTTTTAAGAGATCTCTTTCCGAACAATAAAATAATTACGATTATTAACGACGATTTCGAAGCGCTCAGTCGCTTTCCGTTTCATCAACACATTACATGGGCGCTTAGAAGTACTTGTAAAATGAGCGATGCTGTTTTTTGCGTTTCTACGCCACTTCAAAAACGCCTTCAAAATTGGTGCAGGCCCGAATTGTTTCTGCCTTGGGCTGTTTCCCCCTACCAGGTTCCAAGCGTTGACGTCACGAAAAAAAACATATTATTGTTTTGGGGTTCTATAGACAATTTTCTTGACCTTGAAATGGTTATGAAACTGTCAGATTCTTTATCCACTCATCACCCCGAGTGGAAATTATTTCTTGTTGGTCCTGCGGAACATCCGGAAAATAGACCGATCATTGCGAAGCAACTTGCGCCATATACCAATATTCACATTTTTGACCCATCACCGTTGAATGATTTGCCCCTTGATCAAACCCTGGCGGCCATCATTCCCTATAGTCGTTCGCCTGCTGCGGATGCTGTGACTCTCGCTAACAAATCAATGCAATTGTTGGCAAGGGGTTTGCCGTTGATCATCAGTGGCATGCCAGCATTTATTGAAAAACCATTCGTAAAACGTCTCGATGGTGAGGAAACCATCGAGCAGGTTCTTGGTTTTTGCCTTAATAATTTCAATGCAATGCAGCCAGAAATCAAAAAATTCATAGATGAAAATTCTCCAGAATCAAGACTTAAGCAGTTGGGTTTAGTTGACGATAAACAATCATCTGTATGATTGCCCCCATGCTCAATTTCGCCCTTGTCGGTTGCGGTCGTATTTCCAAAAGACATTCTGAACTTTTGGGTCATAACCAAATCAAAAATGCCCGACTTGCTGCGGTCTGCGACATTAA
>JBAXMT010000202.1:0-4299 GCA_037134135.1 Methylococcaceae bacterium
TGGAAGAAGGCGTAGCGATTGGCGCGTTGAGTTTGGTTCGTAAAAATTGTGAAGCGTTTGGCATTTATTCGGGTTCACCAGCAAAACGAATTTCTGAACGCAAACGTGATTTGTTAGATTTGGAAAAAAAATTCATGGAACGTTAATCTCAAACGCGAGTCGCCCTTAATTATTCGTAACATTTGCCGATAAACGAAATTAAATTTTATACATATTAACAGGTGTCTCAATCAAATGTCCGCATCCATAATAAAACTACAAAAATTGTTCAGTCGCCCACGTTCGCTGACCATTTTATTCATTACTTGGTTTCTTTATAGCCCGGGAATGTTGGGTTGGATGGCGTTAAACGATACCACTACGTCGCATTGTTTTACGCCTGCCAATGAGGAATCGTTATGAAAATTGATGAAGAGGTTTTGTTAAAACCCATTCGCACGCAAGTAGATAGAGTCATGATTATCACGCTTGCCGTATTGATGTTCGTGTCAATTGGGATTGGCTGGTTTTACGACGTATTGTTGATGAGTTTATTGATTGGTGTGCCAGCGTTTATCGTACCCTTTTTAATTTGGCGAGCCGCTGCGGGTTCGTTTTTATTACGCATTACGATTGCCACGGCGTTGGTTGTACAAATTGCCATTCATATTCAAGCCAGTCACGGTTTAATTGAAATGCACTTTGGTTTATTTACAATTTTGGCGTTTTTATTGGCATATCGAGATTGGCGCGTGATTGTTTATGGCGCGACAATCATCGCCGTGCATCATTTGGTTTTAAACTTTCTACAAGCCGCACATTACAACATTTGGGTATTTAGAAACGGCGCAGATTTTGGTATTGTGATTTTACACGCAGCGTTTGTCGTCTTTGAATCTACAATTTTAGTATTCCTCGCGTTACAGTTTAAAAAAGAGTTGGTTCATTTGGCGACCGTTGCCGAAATTGCGGAGCGGATTGCCGCAGGCGATTTAAGTCAGCAAATTGTGGATGAAGATGAAGATTTTGTCGGCGTATTATTTCATTCGATGCAACGCATTCAAGATTCGCTCAACAATTTTGTAGTGGCACAACAAGACTTAGCAAGAAAACACGCCCAAGGTTTTATCAGCGAAAGGATTGATGCCAGTAAATTGTCAGGCATTTATGGTGAAATCGCCTCTGAAATTAACAACTTAGTCAATTCACACATTGCCGTGAAAATGCAAGTCGTTGACGTGATTACGCAATATGCCAAAGGTGATTTTTCGGTTGATATGGAAAAATTACCCAATGAAAAAGGGAAAATCACCGATGCGGTGGATAATATCAAAACCACGTTACTCAGCCTCAGTGATGAAATTAACGTGTTAGTGAATGCGGGGGCAAACGGTGATTTTTCTAAACGCGGCAACAGTCAAAAATTTGAGTTTGTTTTCAAGGATATGATTAACGCTCTGAATTCGCTGATTGAAACGTGCGATAATGGTTTTGGTGATATTGAGCGCGTGGCGAATGCGCTGGCAAAAGGCGATTTAACACAAACGATTAGTAAAAATTACCTCGGAACATTTGGCAAAGTCACCAATGGCATGAATAGCACGGTTGAAAATCTGAAATCGCTGATTACCGAAATCAAAGATTCTGCTGAAACCATCAGCGTGGCATCAAAAGAAATTGCAGCGGGAAATAATGATTTATCGCATCGCACCGAAGAGCAAGGCGCAAGTTTAGAACAAACCGCTAGCAGCATGACAGAATTAACGACAACCGTACAAAGTAACGCCGAAAATGCCAAACACGGAAATCAATTAGCGATTGGTGCGGCGGATATTGCAGGCAAAGGTTTGTCCGTAGTGAAACAAGTGGTGACGACAATGGAAGACATTAACACTTCGTCGCTTCGTATTGTCGATATTATTACGGTAATTGACGATATTGCTTTTCAAACCAATATCTTGGCGTTGAACGCGGCGGTTGAAGCGGCACGCGCTGGTGAACAAGGCAAAGGCTTTGCGGTGGTCGCGATTGAAGTTCGGAATTTAGCCCAACGCGCCACGAATGCGGCGGGTGAAATCAAACGGTTAATCGATGATTCGGTGGAAAAAGTGAATGATGGTGGAAAATTAGTCGCTGAAGCCGGTCAAACCATGACGGAAATCGTGAATTCCATTCAACGTGTCACTAATATCATGTCAGATATTAGTGACGCTTCAGCCGAACAAAGTTCTGGCATTGGGCAAGTTAATCAAGCCATTGGACGCATGGACGAGGCAACTCAACAAAATGCCACGTTAGTTGAAGAGGCCGCAGCCGCATCAGAAGCACTTGAAGAACAAGCGCACCATTTAGCCGTGTCGGTGCGCGGCTTTAAAACAGAAAATTTCTAATTTTAGAAAGTAGCGGTTTAAAATGAATTTAACTGCTACTTTTTGTTTAAATATTGATGCTTAAAAAACTCGTTTCACAAACCGCCATTTATGGCTTGAGCAGTATTTTCGGACGCTTTCTCAATTACCTGCTCGTTCCGCTTTATACCTACTATTTCACCGCGACCGAATACGGCGTTGTGTCGGAATTTTATGCGTATTCGGGCTTTTTATCGGTGTTTTTGTTGCTCGGATTTGAAACCGGCTATTTTCGATTTCGCAGCGACCACGATAAAGCCTATTCGACCGCGTTGAGTTTCATTTTATTGCTCAATCTCAGCACTTTCGCGTTACTCACCACGTTCAACAGCGCAATTTCTGGCGCGTTACATTACGCCACACATTCGGAATATATTTTATATTTCGCGTTGATTTTAACGTTCGATGCGATTGCAGCGTTGCCATTTGCCAAACTTCGCGCTGAAAATAAAGCGTTACGTTTTGCTAGCATTAAAATTTTTGAAATTCTGCTAACGGTAGCATTGAGTTTATTTTTCATTGTTTTATGTCCCAAATTACAAACGCAAAACGTCGAATGGCTGCCTTACGTTTATCAGCCTGAAATTGGCGTGGGTTATATTTTCTTAGCGAATCTGATTGCGAGCGGCAGCAAATTTCTGTTTTTGATGCCGCAATTGAAAGGCTTGAACGCGGGTTTTGATTGGCACACTTTCAAGCGAATGGCGCGTTATTCGTTGCCGATTGTGGTGATTGGTTTCGCGGGAATTATTAACGAAATGCTGGATCGGGCGTTGCTTAAATATCTGTTGCCTTTCGATACGGCGACGAATTTGGCGCAACTGGGCATTTACAGCGCGTGTTATAAATTGTCGATTTTGATGACGCTATTTATTCAAGCGTTTCGTTATGCCGCCGAACCGTTCTTTTTTTCGTATGCCAAAAACAGTGACGCGAAAATAATTTATGCTCGCGTGCTGCATTATTTCACGATTTTTTGCGTGTTTATTTTTTTGCTGGTGACGCTGTATTTGGATTTTTTCAAATACTTTATCGGCGAAGAATTCCGCGCGGGTTTACACGTTGTGCCGATTTTATTGTTGGCGAATTTGTTTTTAGGGATTTATATCAATTTGTCGATTTGGTACAAACTCAGCGATAAAACGTTGATGGGCGCGGGCGTGTCGTTATTTGGCGCGGGTTTGACGATTGTTTTAAATCTTTATTGGATTCCAAAATTCGGTTACACGGGTTCAGCTTACGCAACGTTGGCGTGTTATGCGGCGATGGCGATTTTGTCGTATTTTTTGGGACAAAAATTTTATCGGGTCGATTACGATGTCAAAAGTGTGTTGGGTTACATGAGTTTGGGCGTGGGTTTGTATTTTGCGAATGTGGAATTACAACCGTTGCTGCATTGGCAAGTTGGATGTTTGGCAACGGCGTTGATGTTATTATACGCGCTGATTACGTTGCTTTTTGAACGCCGCCGTTTGGCAAAATATCGCTTAAAAACTTAGAGAAATTCTCATGACAAAAAACGAACAAAACCTAATTTGGATTGATTTAGAAATGACGGGCTTGAATCCTGAAGTCGATGTCATTATCGAGATTGCCACAATTGTCACCGACAAAAACCTAAACATTCTGGCGCAAGGTCCCGTTTTGGCAATTCATCAATCCGACGAAACGTTGGCGGCGATGGATGATTGGAACCAAGAACATCACGGCAAATCGGGTTTGATCGAGCGCGTGAAAGCCTCAACCGTCACAGCCGAAGAAGCCGAAAAAGCGACCGTTGAATTTTTAAGTCAATGGGTGGATGCAGGGCAATCGCCGATTTGTGGCAATAGCGTGGGGCAAGACCGTCGTTTTTTAGTGCGTTATATGCCAACGTTGGAAGAATTTTTCCATTATCGTTGCATCGATGTTT
>JBAXMT010000203.1:0-4298 GCA_037134135.1 Methylococcaceae bacterium
ATAAGCGTACGGAGCAATTACAAATTGTGTTTGATGTCAGTCCGAGCGGTTATTTATTGGTGAATACGCAGCACGAAATTTTGTTGACGAATAACATTATCAGTGTCATGACGGGGTTGTCGATGCCTGAATTATTGGCGATGCCCGAAGAAAAATTCTGGGCGCATTTATCGGGTCAAACGAAAGAACCGCTGACGCTGATAGAAAATACCGATAAATTACAGCGGATTGATTTAATTAAACCGCGCCGCGTCAGTTTGTTGTGTGGTATGCGTGAAATTTATTTACCGAATGGCGATGTGCTGGGCAAACTTTATTTCTTGCACGACATCACCAAAGAAGAAGAATCAAACCGCATTAAATCGGATTTTCTCACCAACGCGACCCATGAATTACGCACGCCATTGGCAACCATTCACGGTTATTCGGAATTATTGAACAGCGGAATGATTCCAGCCGACATGCAACCTGACATTATCGACATGATTTATCAGCAATCAACGTGGCTCATTACCATGATTAACGAATTGTTGGATTTAAGCCGAATTGAAGAACGCGCCGGAGCGGATTTTGTGATTGAATCGTTTCCGTTAGCGGATTTAATTCAACAAACGATTGCGGATTTTGCAATTCCAGAAGGACGTGACGCGATTATTTATGTGCCGATGGAAGTCACGATTAACGTGAAGATGGATAAGAATAAATTCAAACAAGCGTTGTTGAACATTATCGATAACGCTTACAAATATTCGCCCAATGGCGGTGATGTAGCGATAAACGTGCATCTTGATGTCACGCAAAATACGGTAGACATTGAAGTGCGGGATTCGGGTTTAGGCTTAACCGAAGACGAAATTGCTCATGTGTTCGAGCGTTTTTTCCGTGTGGATAAAAGCGGCAACGTTCCTGGTGTGGGTTTAGGATTGTCGCTGTCAAAAGAAATTATTAACTTATTCAACGGCGACATTCACATTAGCAGCGTTCCAAATCAAGGCAGTTCGGTCTTTATCAGCCTGAGTTTGGATTAACTAAAACTTCAAACCTGTCCGCAAAATGGCGTAATCGCCCGCGATATGATTATTTACATCGTATTCGTGCAGCCATTTTGCGGAGAAACTGACATCGCGTTCGCCCATTTTGACGGTGTAAGTGACCACGGGGCCGATGCTGCTATATTCGCCATTGATGGCATCGGCTGGAACGCCTGTTCCTGAATCTGCCGTAACTTGGCGATAATACGAACCCGTTACGCCAATTCCCAAAGACGGTAAAACATAATATCCCGCTGAATAATCGACATGAATTTCGTCACCCGTCCGATACTTTGTGGCGTTGTTTTCGGTGTTGACCATGTAACCAAACATCATTGAAAAATCATATTTGCCGTCATCAGGATTCCACGTCACGCCAAAATTGTTATCGAACGTCCAAGAATTTCGTCCCGCATTTAAAAGACGATCTTTGTCATACGCGCCCGTTGGAACGACAATTCCTTCAAATGCGACAAAAGACAATTCTTTCCATTGCCACGATAACGAAATCGGCACGCCGTACATATCACCCGCGCCACCGCGTTCCATTTCACGTTTGATGCCGTCATTTTTCGTCGTGTAAGTATTGCGTAATACATAAGGGAAAAATCCTGCTGAATACGTTCCGCCCAAAATTTTAGTTTTGCTGACGTGCATCACGCCAGGTAATTCAAACAATAAAGTGGCTTCGTCAGTTTTATTTTCTGCCCAATTGTAACCCAAAAAATTACTTAAATAGGTTCCCGAAGCGGGTGTGGTCGCCATGCCAAAATCACCGTAAAAGCCAGGTAAATATTGACTGCTGCCATATTCGGCAGCATTTCCAGCGGTTGAATTTACAAGACAAGCCACAACGGTGGCGCGTAATAAAAAGGGGGTTATTTTCATAAAATTTTTGGTAAGTGGTGAATCTGGATTCGCTTAAATTTGAACTTTAATGTTAAGCGGGTTTGGGCGTGATTTTAACTTTTGTACGTCACATTGCAATAATTGCAACACACATTCCGCGACATTTACGCCTAATGCTTTTTCAATTCCGACAAACGAAGTCGTTAAACGCGGATTGATTTCTAACACAAAACAAGCGGTTTCGGTTTCGATTAAATCCACGCCAACATAACCAAATAAATCAGGAAAGGCTTGGGCAATTTCAGACGCAATTTTTTGATAACGTCCGTCATCGGTTTTGCAATTGACGAGGATGTTTTGCAAAACGTATTGTTGATTTTTCACCGCGAAAATTTGCACGTTCACACACAATAATCGGGCAAAACCGTTTTTGAATAAACACGATAAACTGGTTTTTTCACCGCACAAATGCGGTTGAATAATGTAATTTTTGTCGAGCGCGGGCAGGGCATTCCAGTCTTTTTCAGACGTAAGCAAAAATGTATTTTCCGCGCCCACGCCGTCAATTGGTTTAATAATCCATTCTTTTTTTTGGTCGTAATGGAAAGCCGAATTAAAAATCTCAGTCGGAACAGTTTGAATTTTCGCCGCGTTTAAAAGCTGAAATGTGGTGAATTTATTGGCGGCAAGCGCGACGGCTTTTGCGGGTGAGGTGAGTAGAATTTTGTTTTCGTGTTCAACGTCACGACAAAAACGTTCCAAAATTCCGTCACATTCGGGCGCAATTATCCAAACGGCATCAACGGTTTTTAGTTGGTTTTGAAAATCGTTTTTTGTCGCAACAATCACTTCAACGGGTAATGTCGCAAAATTAGAAAGTAACGCTTCAAGCATCATTTTTCCTTCACGCGCCAAACTTTCCGAGGCTTCGCCGTTCGCGGTAATATATTCAAAAATTAAGACTTTCATTCGCTAATCAACGCATTCCAAATAGGCGAAAATTTCAAACATTGTTGCTCAAAATCGTCATTTAAAATGCGGTCAAAATCTATTTCATCAAAAAAGCGGCGTAATTCTAGCTCATAATCTTTTTCTAAATCGTAAGTTAACCTCGTTCGGGCAGCTTTTAATTTGTCTTTTTTACCTTTCAAATGGGCAAATGTCGCTTCGGTAAAAAAGGCTTCTGGATGTTGCAAACCATTTTGATAAATCGCCACTAAATCTGTCAATAATTCATCGTTCGCCAGTTCGGGTGAAAAAACCAACTCGTTCAATTTTGGCTCTTTTGTGTCATGACTGAACAAGTGCGTGGATTGCGATTTTACGTTGTTAATAATCAAATGATGCAACAACGCGCCCATAAAATCTTTGCCTTTCAAGCTGGTGTAACGATAAAACAAACCGCCGTTTTCGTGGCAATTTGACAATTTACCGACCAATCGACAACCGCCGAGATGTAAATCAATCACCACATTTTCAAGGCGTTCGCCGATATTTTTGGCGTTAATTTTTGCCACGAATTCAGCAATTTCAGCGTGTTGTTTGTCGAATTCTAAATCGCCTAAAATGCCTGAAAGCCACAAACCTTGCGCTTTTAATCGATCAACAGAAAGCGTTTCACCTTGTAAATTTTTTTGCAGCCATTCGTGTTGAATTTTATAGGTATCCAATCTTTCGAGATGAAAAGGTTCACGTTCTTCCACGATGCTGTTTAACGTTTTGAGTTGAACGCTGAGTTGGCGACGCAAAAAATGTTTTTGCGGATTCCGAAAAAAAGAAAACAAATCATTCAATTCAATCACGGGTTCAAACGTCGAATTTAACGCGCCCGTCCACCAAGAAGTGGGCGCGAATTTATTCGCGCTTAACGCTTGCGCGGTGTTGAAATCTGGTTGCGAATAACTGATTAAATGTAAATTCGATCCGTCAAAATAACGGCGACTAAACCCGTGCAGCGGATGAAAAACGGTCAAATTATCAAGCGAATACGATTCGCGCAGCACGTCCAATAATTCGCTGACAATTACGGACGGCGGGATTTTGTCGTTATGATTCAACGATTGTCCCAAATACGTCAAAATCAATTGTTGGCGCGTCGATAACAAAATTTCCAAAAACTGATAACGGTCGTCATTCCGTCGTGAGCGATCGCCTTTTCGGAAATGTTGGGCGATTAAATCAAAGGTCGGCGGACGGTCAATTTTCGGGAATTCGCCATCGTTCATACCAAGCAACGCAATGATTTTAAACGGAATCGAACGCATTGGCAGCATCGAACAAAAGGTTAATTGTCCGCGCAAAAAACCATTTGACGATTTACGTTCAGAAACACGACTGTCTAACCAGCTGATAATCACTTGTAACGCGACGTTTGCGTCCGCTAAATGGTTGAGTTGGTCGGGCAATTCGTCGAGCAAT
>JBAXMT010000204.1:0-4285 GCA_037134135.1 Methylococcaceae bacterium
ATTGCTCGACGAATTGCCCGACCAACTCAACCATTTAGCGGACGCAAACGTCGCGCTACAAGTGATTATCAGCTGGTTAGAAAGTCGTGTTTCTGAACGTAAATCGTCGAATGGTTTTTTGCGTGGACAATTAACGTTTTGTTCGATGCTGCCAATGCGTTCGATTCCGTTTAAAATCATTGCGTTGCTGGGTATGAACGATGGCGAATTTCCGAAAATTGACCGTCCGCCGACCTTTGATTTAATCGCGCAACATTTCCAAAAAGGCGATCGCTCACGACGAAATGACGACCGTTATCAGTTTTTAGAAATTTTGTTATCAACGCGCCAACAATTGATTTTGACGTATTTGGGGCAATCGTTGAATCATAATGACAAAATTCCGCCGTCTGTGATTGTTAGCGAATTGTTGGACGTGCTGCGCGAATCGTATTCGCTCGATAATTTGACTGTTTTTCATCCGCTGCACGGGTTCAGTCGCCGTTATTTTGACGGGTCGAATTCACATTTAATCAGTTATTCGCACCCAGATTTTGACACCGCGCAAGCGTTAAGCGCGAATAAATTCGCGCCCACTTCTTGGTGGACAGGTGCGTTAAATTCGACGTTTGAACCCGTGATTGAATTGAACGATTTGTTTTCTTTTTTTCGGCATCCGCAAAAACATTTTTTGCGTCGCCAACTCAGCGTCAAACTCAAAACGTTAGACAATATCGTGGAAGAACGTGAACCTTTTCAGCTGGAAAGATTGGATACCTATAAAATTCAACACGAGTGGCTGCAAAAAAATTTACAAGGTGAAACGCTTTCTGTCGATAGATTAAAAGCGCAAGGTTTATGGCTTTCAGGCATTTTAGGCGATTTAGAATTTGACAAACAACACGCTGAAATTGCTGAATTCGTGGAAAAAATTAACGCCAAAAACATCGGCGAACAGATTGAAAATGTGGTGATTGATTTACATTTTGGCGGTTGTCGATTGGTCGGTAAATTGTCGAATTGCCACGAAAACGGCGGTTTGTTTTACCGTTATACCAGCTTGAAAGGCAAAGATTTCATGGGCGCATTGTTGCATCATTTGATTATCAACAAAGTAAAATCGCAATCCACGCATTTGTTCAGTTATGACACAAAAGAGCCAAAATTGAACGAGTTGGTTTTTTCGCCAGAACTTGCAAACGATGAATTATTGACGGATTTGTTGGCGATTTATCAAAATGGTTTACAGCATCCAGAAGCCTTTTTTACCGAAGCGACATTTGCCCATTTAAAAGGTAAAAAAGACAAATTAAAAGCTGCCCGAACGAGGTTAACTTACGATTTAGAAAAAGATTATGAGCTAGAATTACGCCGCTTTTTTGATGAAATAGATTTTGACCGCATTTTAAATGACGATTTTGAGCAACAATGTTTGAAATTTTCGCCTATTTGGAATGCGTTGATTAGCGAATGAAAGTCTTAATTTTTGAATATATTACCGCGAACGGCGAAGCCTCGGAAAGTTTGGCGCGTGAAGGAAAAATGATGCTTGAAGCGTTACTTTCTAATTTTGAGAAATTGCCTGTCGAAGTAATTATTGCGACAAAAAATGACTTTCAAAACCAACTCAAAACCGTCGATGCCGTTTGGATAATTGCGCCCGAATGTGACGGAATTTTGGAGCGTTTTTGTCGTGACGTTGAACAAGAAAATAAACAATTACTGACCTCACCCGCGAAAGCCGTTGCGTTGACGGCGAATAAATTTACCACGTTTCAGCTTTTAAACGCCGCGAAAATTCAAACGGTTTCGACTGAAATTTTTAATTCTGCGTTCCATTACGACCAAAAAAAGGAATGGATTATTAAGCCGATTGACGGCGTGGGCGCGGAAAATACATTTTTGCTTACGTCTGAAAAAGACTGGAATGCCCTGCCCGCGCTCGACAAAAATTACATTATTCAACCGCATTTGTGCGGTGAAAAAACCAGTTTATCGTGTTTATTCAAAAACGGTTTTGCCCGATTATTGTGTGTGAACGTGCAAATTTTCGCGGTGAAAAATCAACAATACGTTTTGCAAAACATCCTCGTCAATTGCAAAACCGATGACGGACGTTATCAAAAAATTGCGTCTGAAATTGCCCAAGCCTTTCCTGATTTATTTGGTTATGTTGGCGTGGATTTAATCGAAACCGAAACCGCTTGTTTTGTGTTAGAAATCAATCCGCGTTTAACGACTTCGTTTGTCGGAATTGAAAAAGCATTAGGCGTAAATGTCGCGGAATGTGTGTTGCAATTATTGCAATGTGACGTACAAAAGTTAAAATCACGCCCAAACCCGCTTAACATTGAAGTTCAAATTTAAGCGAATCCAGATTCACCACTTACCAAAATTTCACATGAAAATAACCCCCTTTTTATTACGCGCCACCGTCGTGGCTTGCCTTGCAAATTCAACCATTGGAAATGCTGCCGAATATGGCAGCAGTCAGTATTTACCAGGTTTTTACGGTGATTTTGGCATGGCAACGACACCCGCTTCGGGAACCTATTTAAGTAACTTTTTGGGTTACAATTGGGCAGAAAATAAAACCGACGAAAGCACTTTACTATTTGAATTACCTGGCGTGATGCACGTCAGCGAAACTAAAATTTTGGGCGGAACGTATTCAGCAGGATTTTTCCCTTATGTGTTACGCAATACTTACACGACGAAAAATGATGGCATCAAACGTGAAATGGAACGCGGGGGTGCTGGCGATATGTACGGCGTACCGATTTCGTTATCGTGGCAATGGAAAGAATTGTCTTTTACTGCGTTTGAAGGAATTGTCGTTCCCACAGGCGCGTATGATAAAGATCGCGTGTTAAATGCGGGGCGCAACACTTGGACGTTAGATAATAATTTTGGCGTGACGTGGAATCCCGACGACGGCAAATATGATTTTTCAATGATGTTTGGTTACATGGTCAACACCGAAAACAACGCCACAAAGTATCGGACGGGTGACGAAATTCATGTCGATTATTCAGCGGGATATTATGTTTTACCGTCTTTGGGAATTGGCGTAACGGGTTCGTATTATCGCCAAGTTACGGCAGATTCAGGAACAGGCGTTCCAGCCGATGCCATCAATGGCGAATATAGCAGCATCGGCCCCGTGGTCACTTACACCGTCAAAATGGGCGAACGCGATGTCAGTTTCTCCGCAAAATGGCTGCACGAATACGATGTAAATAATCATATCGCGGGCGATTACGCCATTTTGCGGACAGGTTTGAAGTTTTAGTTAATCCAAACTCAGAGAAATAAATACTGAACTACCTTGATTTGGAACGCTGGTAATGTAAATGTCGCCGTTTAACAAATTGATGATTTCTTTTGACAGCGACAATCCCAAACCAACCCCTGCAACGTTGCCACTTTTATCCACACGGAAAAAACGCTCAAACACATGAGAAATTTCATCTTCGGTTAAACCCAAACCCGAATCCCGCACTTCAATTTCCACGGTATTTTGTGTGGCGGAGCGTTGCACATTTATTAACACGTCACCGCCATTCGGTGAGTATTTGTAAGCGTTGTCGATAATGTTCAACAACGCTTGTTTGAATTTATTATTATCCACTTTCACGTTAATCACGTTTTCCAGCGGTTGATAAACAATCGCCGCGCGTCCTTCAGGAATAACAAATTCATTTATCGATTGCTGAATTAAATCTGCTAACGGATACGATTCAATCACAAAATCCGCGCCCGCTCGCTCTTCAATTCGGCTTAAATCCAACAATTCGTTAATCATGGTAATGAGCCACGTTGATTGCTGATAAATCATGTCGATAATGTCAGGTTGCATGTCGGCTGGAATCATTCCGCTGTTCAATAATTCCGAATAACCGTGAATGGTTGCCAATGGCGTGCGTAATTCATGGGTCGCGTTGGTGAGAAAATCCGATTTAATGCGGTTTGATTCCTCTTCTTTGGTGATGTCGTGCAAGAAATAAAGCTTGCCCAACAAATCGCCATTCGGCAAATAAATTTCACGCATTCCACACAACAAACTCACGCGACGCGGTTTAATCAAATCAATCCGCTGTAATTTGTCCGTGTTTTCTATTGGTGCCAACGGTTCATTGGCGTGATTGGATAAATATACCCAAAAATCATCTTCTGACATTGCGAGCAATTCAAGCATCGATAAGCCCGTTATGATGTGAATAATGTTATTCACGAGCAAAATTTCGTGCTGTGTATTCACCAACAAATAACCGCTCGGACTGACATCAAACACAATTTGTAATTG
>JBAXMT010000205.1:0-4283 GCA_037134135.1 Methylococcaceae bacterium
TGAAAGCTGTGGTTTTTTAGGTGGTGCGGATTTTTCACGCATTCAAAGAATGGCACATTATTTGGATGATTTAATGTCGCGTGCGACCAAAGCAGGAAAACAAAAGCAAAAACGTATGATGTTGGCAGGATTAAGAATGCGTCAAAAAGTACAAAATTTGATTGATGAATTGCATCACAAAACTGCGTTATTTTTGGTTAAAAACTTTGACTGCATTCTGCTTCCTACTTTTGAGACTTCACAAATGGTGGGGCGTTCAGGGCGTAAAATTAGAAGTAAAACCGTTGAGGTTGATTCATCATCGGTTGTTACTTCGTCAGATGTTCCAAAAATAACGTCATCGAGAGCGTCTGTTTCGTTATCGACATTTTCAACAACTTTAATCATCACGGGTTCGCCATCGAAATCTTTATCTGCAAACAAATCTGTGGCATTACGAAAATCCATAATCGTGAAAAACTGTTTGCCGAACGCTTCATTAACCCGCGTACCACGTCCGATAATTTGTTTGAACTCCGTCATTGAGCCAATGTTGGCATCAAGCACAATCAATTTGCAGGTTTGCGCGTCAACGCCTGTGGTCATCAATTTAGAAGTCGTGGCAATAACAGGATAGCGTTCTTCGGGATTGATGAAATTATCCAGCTCGCGCTTGCCTTCAATATCATCACCTGTGATTTTCATGACGTACTTGTAATTCTCCAGTACCAAATCTTGTGCTTCATTCACAATCGCTTGGCGCATTCGCGTTGCGTGTTCAATATCAATGCAGAAAATAATTGTTTTGTCATACACATTGGTTTTACACAAAAATGCCATCACCTGTTTAGCGACTAATTTTGTGCGCTCATCAATTACCAACAAACGGTCATAATCTTTATTGTTGTAAATGCGGTCATCAACTAACGCGCCACCTTTATCGGTTTTACCTTGTTCAGGTCGCCAGCCTTCAACGTCGATATTTAAACCAAAACGTATCACTTTGTACGGGGCAAGAAAGCCATCTTCAATGCCTTGTTTAAGCGAATAGGTGTAAATCGGTTTGCCAAAATAATCGATGTTTGAAACGTCGTTTGTTTCTTTGGGCGTTGCGGTTAAACCGATTTGCGTGGCAGTGCCAAAATAATCCAAAATTTCGCGCCACGCGCTATCTTCAGCCGCGCTACCACGATGACATTCATCAATTATAATCAAATCAAAAAACGTGGGGCTGAATTCACGGTAAGCGTCAGTGTCTTCGTCGTAATTGGTCAAACCTTGATACAACGCCAGATAAATCCCAAACGCTTTGTCGATTTCTTTATGGCGAATAATCGTCATTTTTTCTTTGAAGTGTTTGAAGTCACCCTTCTTGGCTTGGGTTAATAACGCATTTCTATCAGCTAAAAATAGGATTCGTTTTTTCGTGCCGCTTTTCCATAAGCGATACATGATTTGAAAAGCCGTGTAGGTTTTGCCCGTACCTGTTGCCATGACAAGCAACAAACGGTTCTGACCATTGGCAATCGCTTCAACACTGCGATTGATAGCGATTTGTTGATAGTAACGAGCGGTGCGTCCTGAAACGTCGTAGAAGTAATTGAACTCGGCGATTTTAGCTGCTTCAGGTGTTGAACTCACTACTACGCAACCCGAAAATTTTGAAAATTCGGGGACGAAACTGAACGCATTACACCGTGAAGTTTTTGAATGGGCGTGTACGGATAAATATTGGGTGCGATGCACCAACTCGGAAGAAGATTTTTTGAGGGCGTATTGCTCACCAAAAGGCGGAATGCGTAAGCAATTTGAACAGCGACACAATGTTAAACAACCCACAGGAGGCAACAATGGAACACATCGGCAACCACCTAAAAAATTATCCCCCGCCGAACGAGTCAGAAAAGCCGCTGGAATCGGCGAATTTGCCGTCGGCGCAGGCGGAAGCGAATTTGACTACCTCGAACACAACCGAGGTGGATAACCAGCTAATTGCTTATTTATGGTCAGCGATGGCAGAGATTTACGGCTCGCAATGGACGAACGAATACAGCGAACAACCCAACGGGCAATGGTTTATGGAGATTAAAAAATTAACCATGCCGCAAATCGCGCAGGGCATTGAGCAATGCAAACAAAGCGGTTCGCCGTATGTACCGCGACTGCCGCAATTTTTAGCCTACTGCGGCGATGGGTTGACCAAAGAACAACGGGCGTTTCAAGCCCGATGTAAAGCAGGTAACGAAATGAAAGCGTTACCCAAACCAGATGCCGACCCTGAAATCAGACGGACGACTGGATTGAAACTAAAACGCCCCGACTTGCTGTGATGCAAATCGGGGCTTCCTGTTGTTTAGCAATTCAAAAAATCATCATTGAATGTTTAAATCGGGTATGGTGTATGTACCACTACAGAAAGTGGCAGGCGAATTAGTATTACCCACTGCTTTCTTGTTGTATGTAGCAATAGCAGAAAAGCCAAATCCGCAGAGATATAAAGGATCTTTTGTTATGAAGTAGCCTTGAGCATTAGTTTTTACGGTTACTTGCACTTTTTTTGCTGGTTTAAGCATGCCATTTTTCGATATAGACTCACCTACTATTGTAACATCTGCGCTATTTGCAGCACGCCAGCACAAAAACCAGCAATTTTTAGGATCCCAGTATTTTACATAGCCTGCCACTTTATAAGGATCCGTTAACGTGGCTTGAAATACAATTTTTGCACTGGATTTACTAACAGTGACTTTATTTATAGTTGCAGTATTGCTTGAATCACCAGAAATAACTGTAGAAATTGTTGCTGATGGTTTGTTAATCAGCGAAAAACCAAATTCGCCATTTTCAAATAAATTTGGGTCATCAAATTCAACCGTAAAGCCATTTTCATCGTCAGAAACAATGATATGCCCTGCTTTTTCTAATTTTTTCAATTGACTTGAAATATCAGAACCATTCCACAAGACAGAAACAACATCTTGTCTTTTCACATTAACCACTTTGACAACCATTGAATCAGGAAACTGTTCATAAGTAATTTTTGGAACGATACTTATATCATTTTGTGATGCCACAACATTTGCAGGAACTTCTGCAACAGTGGCGGCACTAACTGAACCTGTGATAATTCCCGCGATTACCAAACCAAGCAATGCGAGTTTTTTAATTTTTTTATCTATCATTTTCGTAGCTCCTATAGCAAATTAACGACGCTCGCATTATCAAACTCTTTGCAATAGGCTACAATCAACCAAAAGTGTTTATTTACATACTCTGAGTGGTTATTTATGAAAGTTTGCGAAAAAATTAAATTCATGCGCCAAGTCAAAGAATTATCACAAGAGAAAATGGCTGAAAAGCTCGGATTATCGTTAAATGGTTACACAAAAATCGAACGCGGCGAGACAAATCCATCAATGCCTAGAATTAAACAAATTGCAGAAGTATTTGAAATGGATTTTATGGAATTGGTAAGTTTTGGTGAAAAAAATGTAGTTTTTTTAACTGGCGGTGAAAACCATACATTTTTAACAAACTTCAACAACATTTCTAATGGGTCTATTGATTTGGCTCACGAACTTGAAAAATCACAATTACTAAATGCAGACAAAGATAAAGAAATTGCGTTGTTAAAACGAATTATTGAATTGATGGAAGCGAAAAATATCACCGTTACAGACGAATAAGTCTGCCTAAAACAAAAAGCCCTGATTGCAGTAATGCAGTCGGGGCTTTTTTTATGCACGGGCGAATACGCAGGTTATTCCACCAACATCGAAACCTTAAAACCACTGCCCACATGGGCATTTTCACAAACAAACTAAGGAGAACATTATGAGCTTAAATCAATTTCCAACCACCGTATCGAATTTAGCAAACAGACCAAAACCGTGCCGTTGCGGAAGTCCAAGCGTCGATGATGATTGCTAGTATGAATCCGCGTAACCAACGCGGGGCAATGGACAGGATTTTAAACGCCTGCACACGACAATCACTCGCCGAAAGCGCGGTCTACCAATTCGCCAGAGGCGGTGCAAATGTGTCGGGCGCGTCAATACGGCTCGCCGAAGCGATTGCTCAACAGTGGGGCAACATTCAATTTGGTATCCGAGAACTCGAACAACGCACGGGCGAAAGCACTGTCCAAGCGTTTGCGTTGCCTTTAATTTCTGTGTTGTCCACCGTTGCGGTGTAAGTTGCGCTGGCTTTGTAAAGTGTTACGACGTTTGCCGCATCCGTTTTATCTAATGTTAAATGCGAATTAAGAGCTAAATAAAAAGCCAGTTCAAATCAGTAAAATAGCG
>JBAXMT010000206.1:0-4268 GCA_037134135.1 Methylococcaceae bacterium
GACAAAAAAAATCGCCTCAGTGAAAACGCAATTGCCCGTCAACACAATAAAACCGTTTGTTTTCCAAAAGGACAATCGGATTCGAGCCGTTTAGACCAAACCTTAAATCGCCGCATCAATGAAGATAATTTGAATATCGTTGAAGCGATTTTAGCGATGATGCCACCAGCTTGG
Organism: Methylococcaceae bacterium; assembly: GCA_037134135.1. Taxonomy (GTDB): domain Bacteria; phylum Pseudomonadota; class Gammaproteobacteria; order Methylococcales; family Methylomonadaceae; genus UBA10906. The sequence continues at coordinate 175 of JBAXMT010000206.1, forward strand.
GAAAACGACACAACGCTAACGCCCGAAGTTCGCGCGATGCTCGAATACTTCAGTTTGTATGAAGAAAAAAATGATGGTCCAGCGGCGTTGATTTTCAATGATGGCATTCGCGTTGGTGCGCGTTTAGATCGTTTAGGTTTGCGTCCGTTGCGCTCAGTTGAAACGACAGATTATTTAGCAGTCATGTCAGAAGCGGGACAAATTGATTTTCCTCCGCAAGATGTTTTGAAACGTGGGCGCATCGAAGCAGGTGGAATGCTTTATTTCGACCACAGCACGGGTGAAAGCTACGATTCACATCAGGTTTTAGCACGTTTAGCAAAAGAAAAAGATTACACCGCATTATTAAAACAACGTGCCGTAAATTTATCGGATTTGCCAAAAGTTGATTTAAACGAAATCAGCAATGAACACGCATTAAATGTTGATCAACGTGCAACCGCGTATTCGCTTAATCAAGAAAGTTTCCGTTTCTTGCTCGACCCGATTTTAGCGACAGGCATGGAACGCATTTCGGCAATGGGTTACGGACTTGCACCAAATGCACTTTCAGGTGCAGAAGGCGGAATGTCACGCTATTTCAGTCAACGTTTCGCGCAAGTGACTAATCCACCGCTCGATTCGATTCGTGAAAGTGACGGGATGACTTTGCGTGTGGCGTTAGGTGCGAAACCGACTTTTTCAGAAAACAGCAAACAACTTGTTATCGAAACGCCGATTTTGCAACGCACGCAATTAGAGCAAATTCGTCGTCAAACTGCGGTTTCAACTATTACAATTGACTCGCTTTACACACCTGATTTTGATAGTGCTGAAGGCAATGAAAATGCGTTAACTCGTGCAATCAATACGGTTTGTGACCAAGTTGAAAAAGCAGCGTTGAATAACATTGGCATCATTATTCTAAGTGATGCAAAAATCACGAAAACCCAAGCAGCAATTCCAGCTTTATTGACGATTGCGGCGGCAAATCAACGTTTAGTGCAACAAGGTTTGCGCTTTAATTCATCGTTGATTTCAGAAACAGGACAAGCCGCAAGTCCGCACGATGTCGCAACGATTTTAGGTTTTGGCGCGTCCGCGATTTGCTCTTTAAGTGTGCATAATCGTGCAATGACGCTCTATTCAGGTGCAGATCAACAAAAAGCTCTCGATAAATTCTCAAAAGGCACAGAAAAATCCTTGATGAAAACGATGGGGAAATTCGGTTTGTGTACGGCTGAAAGTTATATTGGTGGCGAATTTTTCGAGTCAAATTATTTAGACACTGACGAACCAAAATTAAGTCCGTATTTCCCGAACATTCATTCATCAGTGGGTGGCGTGCAATACGCGGATATTGCGGCGAGTGCAACCGAATGGCATCGTAAATCGTTAATCGTTGAAACCGAAAAAGACATCCCATTCTTAGGTTTGTTCAAAGAACGTCAAGATGGCGCGGGGCATTCTTACGGCAACACGGCGGTGCGCGAATATATCAATATGACCGACGAAGCGATTTTGTATGTTGAAAAATCGCCCGAAGCGAGTGATTTAGCGTATTTAGATTTAGGTTACGAAAAACGCACACCTGCACAAATTGATAATTTTGGCATTACGCCTGCGTATCGCAGTTTTGCCAAAAATTTGTACGCCGAACGTGATGCAAGACCTGCGGCGTTGCGTGATGTGTTGGCGTTAAAACTTGCGGCAAAACCGTTGCCGTTGTCAGAAATTCAACCCGCGCACGAAATCACGGCTACGTTAGCATCTGGCGCGATGAGTCACGGCGCGTTGCTTGCCGAAGCGCATGAAGCTGTTGCACAAGGGACAAACATTGTTGGTGCATTAAGCAATTCAGGTGAAGGCGGCGAACATTCAAGCCGCTTCAACAGCATAAAATCCAGCAAAATCAAACAATTTGCGTCGGGACGTTTTGGCGTTTGGGTCGGTTATTTGGCTGACCCAACAATTGAAGAAATCGAAATTAAAATCGCGCAAGGTGCAAAACCTGGTGAAGGTGGACAATTGCCTGCGATGAAAGTGTCGGTGGAAATCGCCGCGTTGCGTGGCGGTACACCCAAAGTAGAACTCGTCAGTCCACCGCCGCATCACGATACTTATTCGATTGAAGATTTAGGTCAGTTGATTCACGATGCCAAAGCGGCGCGTGTAAAAGTTGGTGTGAAACTCGTTTCGTCTGAAGGCATTGGCACAATTGCAGTCGGCGTTGCAAAAGCGGGCGCAGATGTTATCAACGTCGCAGGCAATACAGGTGGTACAGGTGCGGCAGCGGTGACAAGTTTGAAGCACGCGGGACGTTCGCCTGAAATCGGGATTGCCGAAGTGCATCAAGCATTAGCGGTTAATGGCTTGCGTGATAAAGTGATTTTGCGTTGTTCTGGCGCACATCAAAGCGGTTTGGACGTGGTGAAATCGGCGATTTTAGGCGCGGATTCGTTTGAATTTGGCACGACGGCGTTGATGATGTTGCGTTGCGTGATGGCAAAAAATTGCAACATCAAATGTCCCGCAGGTTTGACCACCGCACACGAAGAATTCAAAGGCGACCCGCGAGTTTTGGCGCAGTATTTTATGAACGTCGCGCACGAAGTTCGGGAATTACTTGCGTCACTTGGCTATAAATCTTTGCGTGACATTCGTGGCAAAACCGATTTGCTTGAGTTAATCAATCATCCTTGCATGGTTGGTCAATTGAATTTGTCCAAAATGTTGCGTCAAGTCGAAGAAATCAAAATTGAAAAACCGATTTATTTGGAAGCTAATTTCAGAACTGACGACAAAATTTTAAATCGTGTAAAAGCATTTTTAGCCGATGGCAAAGCGCAACAACTCGTGATTGAAGGCGCAGAATTCAAACTCAACAATAACGATAAAACCGTTGCTGGACAGTTGGCGATTGATATTGAGCGCATTTTAAATTATGAATTCAAAGGTGATGCGCCATTCATTTATAAAGCTGAAAACGGTCGTCGATATTTCTCACCTGAAACTATTGTGATTAAAACAAATGGTTCTGCTGGACAAAGTTATGGTGCATTTTTAAATGATGGTATGAAATTGCATCATTTGGGAACCGCAAACGACGGCGTTGGCAAAACCATGAGCGGCGGCACGTTGGTTGTTGAATCACCAGGAGGGGGCATCAAAACCCCAGGTAACAACGTGCTAATCGGTAATTTCGCGTTATTCGGTGCGACTGGTGGCAAAGTATTTATCAACGGTGAAGCAGGCGACCGTTTTGCAGTGCGTAATTCTGGCGCGATGGCAGTGGTTGAAGGCGTGGGCGATTTCGGTTGCGAATACATGACCAACGGCGCGGTGCTTAACATCGGTGGTTTCGGCAAAGGTTTCTGCAACGGAATGTCAGGCGGTAACGCTTACCAATATGACCCAGAAAATAAACTTGCCGCGTTGTACGACAAAACGTCTGTGGAATTGCGTGATTTAACCGAAGACGATGCACACGAAAAAATCGTATTGCATTTGCTTGAACAACACGCCGAATATGCGAATTCAAGCAAAGCGCGTAACTTGCTCGCAAATTGGGAAAATGAACGCAAACATTTCAAATTTGCAATGCCGCTTTGGCTCTATAAAACGCAAACTGCCAGCTATTTAAAAGCGTCGATGGATGCGAAAGAAATGGTGGAAGAATTGGCGGTGGATTTGGCGCAAACACAAATCGCGCAAGTCAAAAAAGCCTATCAATCAGGTCAGCCATTGTTTAACGGTGCGATTCCTGCGTTTGGTGAAATCGACATCGCGTTAGCCTTTAATTTGATTAACAGTTTTGCGGTATTTGATAAAGCACAAGCGGTAGCGGCAGAAATGCTGAAAACTGCGCCAGAATCACAACGCACGCCAGTCCACATTGAAAAAGCGGCGAAAAAATTGATTTTGGAACGTCCACGCAAATTACAAGATGCGTTAGTCAAAACCACTCGTGAAGCCTACAGCAGTTACAACGATGATGAAATCGCGGCATTGCTGGCAAATAAACGTTTGAATGATTACAAAACCGCGTTAATCAATCGCTCGGTGCAAAGCATTAACTCGATGGGTTCAACGGTTTGGATTATTGAGCAAAGCCA
>JBAXMT010000207.1:0-4240 GCA_037134135.1 Methylococcaceae bacterium
GCTAAAATTAAAGCATCAACAAATTTTCTCAAAGGGCGAATAGATTTCGCCCTTTTTTTTGCCTTTAATTTTTTAGTAGTAAAATTATTTATCCATGATAGTATTTATATCATTGAGAATTTGAATGCTATTTTTAAAGCGAGTAAATCTACATGGAATTACAGCTACAAATTAAAATGAACGAAAAGTTATTCGTCAGAAATCCTGAAGCGACTGAACTTGGCAAAAAAATTATTTTGCACAGCGTGCAGTTAATTCACGAAGACGGTTTTGAGGCGTTCACGTTTAAAAAATTAGCCAAAGCCATCGGTACAACCGAAGCGGGAATTTATCGTTATTTTGAAAATAAACATCGACTTTTGATGTATATCACGGCGTGGTATTGGAGCTGGGTTGAATATCAAGTCACGTTTCACACGAATAACATTACTGACCCTGTGGTGAAACTCAAAAAAACGATTGCGCTGCTTGCTACGCCCATTGATGACAATGTGACCACTTCTTATGTGAATGAAAAAATGTTGCATCAAATCATTATTACGGAAGGTTCAAAAGCCTATTTGACCAAAAAAGTCTCTGAAGACAATAAAGACCATCTTTTCAAACCGTACAAAGATTTGTGCGCCAAAATCGGCGACATCATTTTGGAATGTAAGCCCGATTATCGTTATCCGAAATCCTTATCCAGCACAATTATTGAAATGGCGCATTTGCAGAATTTTTTCATGAATCATTTGCCGTCACTCACCGATTTTGGGGAAGAAAAAAACGACGCAGCAGTTATTTTGTTTCTCGAATCCTTAGTTTTTTCTAGTTTAAACATTGTTCATTAGTTTTTATTCACCCATTTTTGGAGGGAGAAAATGTTACGCAAAATTTTAATTGCGAATCGAGGTGAAATTGCGGTGCGAATTATTCGCGCTTGCGCTGAAATGGGTATTCGTTCAGTGGCAATTTACACCGAAGCAGACCGTTTTGGTTTGCACGTCAAAAAAGCCGATGAAGCTTATTGCATTGGCACTGAGCCGCTGGCAGGTTATCTGAATGTTTATGCACTGGTTGATTTAGCGGCGGCAACAGGTTGTGATGCGATTCACCCTGGTTATGGTTTTTTGTCGGAAAACGCGCAATTTGCCAAAGTCTGTAAAGAACGCGGCATTGTGTTTATTGGACCTGATGCAGAAGTGATTGCGCGAATGGGCGATAAAACCCAAGCGCGTCAAGCCATGATTGCCGCAGGCATTCCCGTCACGCCTGGCACAGAGGGGAATTTAGAAAGCGTTGAACAAGCTCTCGAAATCGCTGAAAAAATTGGTTATCCGATTATGCTCAAAGCCACATCAGGCGGCGGAGGTCGTGGGATTCGGCGTTGTGATTCGCCAGAAGATTTACAAAAAAATTATCAGCGCGTGATTTCAGAAGCCACAAAAGCCTTTGGCAGCGCGGAAGTGTTTTTGGAAAAATGCGTGGTGAATCCACGTCATATCGAAGTGCAAGTGTTAGCCGATTCGTATGGCAACACGATTCATCTTTATGAGCGCGATTGTTCGATTCAACGGCGCAATCAAAAACTGATTGAAATCGCGCCATCGCCGCAACTCGATGAAGCGCAACGTCAATATATCGGCGGTCTTGCGGTGTTAGCGGCAAAAGCGGTGGGTTATACCAACGCGGGAACAGTTGAATTTTTGCTTGATGATAAAGATCGTTTTTATTTCATGGAAATGAACACCCGCGTTCAAGTCGAACACACCATTACCGAAACGATTACAGGTGTTGATATTGTTGAAGAACAAATTCGCGTCGCGGCAGGTTTAACGTTGCGATTTAAACAGCATGAAATTGTGCGACGCGGCTACGCTATTCAATTCCGTATCAATGCCGAAGACCCGCAAAATGATTTTCTACCCAGTTTTGGCAGAATTTCACGTTATTACGCGCCTGGAGGTCCTGGTGTGCGTACCGATACCGCAATTTACACAGGTTATGAAATTCCGCCTTATTACGATTCAATGCTGGCAAAAGTGATTGTCAGCGCGATGACGTGGGAAGATGTAATCAAACGCGGTGAACGCACGTTAAAAGATATGGGCTTATTTGGAATTAAAACCACGATTCCGTATTACCTTGAAATTCTCAAACATCCTGAATTTCAAGCGGCAACTTTTAACACGGGCTTTGTCGAAAAATATCCAGAGCTAGTTAACTATTCCAACAAACTCCAACCTGAAGAACTCGCAAAAGTGATTGCCGCCGCGATGGCAGCGCACACAGGTTTGTAAATTTTTAAGGAGATTAAACAATGCAAAAAGTTCATGTTACAGACGTTATTTTAAGAGACGCGCATCAATCGTTAATCGCTACGCGCTTGCAAACCAGTGATATGTTGCCAGCGTGTGAAATGCTTGATGATATTGGTTATTGGTCGCTTGAATGCTGGGGCGGCGCGACGTTTGATGCGTGTTTGCGCTTTTTAAAAGAAGACCCTTGGGAACGTTTGCAAAAATTAAAAGCCGCGTTACCGAAAACTCGTTTGCAAATGCTGGTGCGGGGGCAAAATTTACTCGGTTATCGTCATTACAGCGATGATGTGGTTCGCGCTTTTATTGCTAAATCCGCTGAAAATGGCATTGATGTTTTTAGAATTTTCGACGCACTCAACGATGTGCGAAATTTAACGACTGCGATTGAAGCCGCAAAATTATCAGGCAAACACGCACAAGGCACGATTTGTTACACCACAAGCCCTGTGCATAACACCGCGTTATTTATCAAACTCGGCAAAGAATTAGAAAAACTCGGTTGTGATTCGATTGCAATTAAAGACATGGCGGGATTATTAACGCCTTACGCAACCAGCGAACTGGTGAAAGCTCTCAAAGATGCGGTGGCTTTGCCGTTGCATTTACACAGCCATTCCACGTCAGGTTTGGCGGAAATGTGCCAACTCAAAGCCATTGAAGCAGGTTGTGAACACGTTGATACCGCTTTATCTTCGTGGGCTGGCGGCACAAGTCATCCGCCAACAGAAAGTTTAGTGACTGCGTTAAAAGGCACGCCGTATGACACAGGCTTAGATTTGGAAAAACTCAAAGCCGTGAATGATTATTTTGCAACTGTGCGAAAAAAATATCACCGTTACGAAAGCGAATTTACAGGCATTGACACACAAGTTCATGTTTTCCAAGTACCAGGCGGGATGATTTCTAATTTAGCAAACCAATTAAAAGAGCGTAACGCGCTTGATAGAATTGGCGAAGTTTATAAAGAAATTCCGTTAGTTCGCAAAGAGTTAGGTTATCCGCCACTCGTTACACCGACTTCGCAAATTGTCGGCACGCAAGCGGTTTTAAATGTTTTAACGGGCAAACGTTATGAAACGATTACCAACGAAGTGAAACGCTATTTGCAAGGCGGTTACGGCAAAGCTCCTGCGCCCGTTGACAGCGAATTGAAAAAACACGCCATTGGTAAAGAAGATGTGATGGATTGCCGCCCTGCGGATTTGCTCAAACCTGAATTTGAAAATTTGCGTCAAGAAATCGGAGAACTTGCGCTTAATGATGAAGATGTCTTGAGTTATGCAATGTTCCCAGAAGTTGGCAAACAATTTTTAGAACAACGTTTGCAAGGTGCGCTCGTGCCTGAACCGTTAGAAATTGAAGCGAAACCTGCGGATAATTCGACTGCACCAACTGAATTTAATGTCGCGTTGCATGGCGAGTCGTATCACGTCAAAGTCACGGGCGCAGGTCCTAAAAACAAAACCATGCGCCATTTTTATTTCATGGTTGACGGCGTGCCTGAAGAAATTGTGGTTGAAACGCTTGATGAAATGGTGTTAGAAGGCGGCACGCAGGGCGCGGTAAAAAGTACGATTGCTAGCAAACGCGCCAAACCAAAAGGCAAAGGCGATGTCGCTGTCAGTATGCCGTGTAATATCATTGATGTTTTGGTGAAAGTCGGACAAGAAGTGGTTGAAGGACAAGCGGTGTTAATTACCGAAGCGATGAAAATGGAAACCGAAGTCACCGCGCAAATTAGCGGTACAGTCAAAGCCGTTCATGTTGTGAAAGGTGAACCCGCAAATCCTGGTGAAGTGTTGGTTGAGATTGTGTAAAAACGTTTAATTCTGGTAGCCTTGTTGGAGATGAATTTTTCATTTCCAACACAGAATTCACAACATTATTTAAAAACTTGCTATGACAAACAACCAACCACTTTCTAAATACGCGATTCA
>JBAXMT010000208.1:0-4230 GCA_037134135.1 Methylococcaceae bacterium
CAATTCAAATAGCGATATTCTACAGAAAATTCCCCACACTTTTAATCGCACCCGTCAATGAGTGAGTTTTAATCAAAATAAAAATTAACCTTTGCAATTTTAAAAATCGACAGTATAATTACCCCTCTTTTAGGGTCGTTAGCTCAGCTGGTAGAGCACCGCACTTTTAATGCGATGGTCGCGCGTTCGAATCGCGCACGACCCACCAAATATATCAAGCCCTGTAGCGATTTTCGCTCTCAGGGCTTTTTTGTGACTGTAATGCGAATTAAGAGCTGAAATTTCATTTAGTAGTCAAATCAAACAGTTAAAAATATCGGCTTTTAGTTTTATGCCTTTAGTAAATTCTAACCCCTTGATTTTCAACTAGCGAATTTAGCTCTTAATTCGCATTGTAGTAAATTTGTCACATTTTTTGCGTAGCCAGAAAGATGATTCGATGATAGATGTGCATATCGACGAACCATGTTTATCTCACTCCACCCACCCAATTCTTGCAACACATTTACAGGCGTTCCATTTTGGATATGCCAACTCGCCCAAGTGTGACGTAAATCGTGCCAACGGAAATTTTCAATCCCCGCTCGTTTTAATGCTTTGTGCCATGCGTGATTATTCGCTCGCGTCACGGGTTGACCTTTGTAAGTAAAAACGTGTGTTTCATGCTTACCCATTTGTGAACGTAATACCGCCATCGCATCATCGTTTAGCGGTACTGCAATCGCTTTTTTACCTTTGGCTTGGTCGGCGTAAATCCACGCACAACGCCGTTGTTTGTCGATTTGTGACCATTCCAACTGCGTAACATTCGATTCACGCAAACCCGTTGCCAATGTGAACCGCATCATTGCGGCTAAATGTTCAGGTAATTCAGCAAGTAATCTAATCGCTTCATCTTGGTTTAACCAACGCACACGCTCTGTGGCAATCGGTAACATCCGAATATGCGGTGATTTTTCCAACCACTCCCACTCTTTCACTGCCCGATTCAAAATAGCGCGTAACGTTGCCATCATTCGATTAACCGTGCCATTCGACACACCCGTTGCCATTTTTGCCTGTTTCACTTCATCCACTTTCGTTTTGGTAATCGCGTCGAGTTCCAAGCCGTAAAGATGTGAATGCAACCAAACAAGATGATGTTTGTCATCAGCAATGCTGCGCTTGTGTGATTGCTCTTGTAGCCAACGTGTCACCGCATCTTGCCAAGTGTAACGTGGTTTATCACCAAGATTTTTTACACGCCACGCATCGGCTTTTAATTGATCGTGAAATTGTTGCGCTTCGTATTTTAATTTAGTCCCAGCAGTTTGCTGTACTCGTCTGCCGTCTGGCGCGGTGAATTGGATCCACCACGTTTCGCCGCGTTTGTAGATTGACATTTTCTTGTGTCCTCGTGAGTTTGTTTGAATCCGTCAATCACGCGCAATTCTCGCCCGTGTTCAGAATAACGACCGCTGACAAAATCAGCAAGGTGTTCGAGTATGAATACCCATCGTTTGCCCGTTTTTCGACTGGGAACCTTTCCCGCTTTTGCGTGACGGCGCAAAACTTCTGGGTTCATTTTCAGAAAGTCTGCCGCTTCGATTAAATCCAGTGATTTCATAATTCCGCCTAATTCAAATTATTTGCAATGCCGAGCATCAACTGTGCGGCTTGGGCGGTGGTTTCGGTATCAATGCAGCAATAAATTAGAATCGGTGCAAATTCACCGCGTTCAAATGCGGCGGGGACTTCTGCCCCGCTCATCGCTTGTTTAGGTCGTTCGATGTTGAGAATGTCGGCTAACGTATCGAGTGAAATCATCAATGTGTCGCGGTGTTCCATCGTGTAAGCCTTCGCTAATTTCATGGTGTCGATGATGTCATTGCCCGTTTCACCGCGTAATTGCGGCAATAAAAACATCGGTAATTTCAAACGGTGACGAATGAAAGCGTTGCGAATTTTTGGCAAATCAAACGCCGTTAAATTGTGACCAGCGATAACGGTGTCAGTTGTGATAATCGAATCCGCCCATTGTCTAAACGCTGACAACATTTCTTTTTCTGTTCCGTGATTGCTAACTGTCCAGTTAATTTTCAAATCCGTGTCGCCCATTGAGTGAAAAATGGTGCTGTTGTTATCCGTTCTGCACGCAATGCACAAAATCGGACTGGCATCGAGTAGCGCGGCTTTGTCGCGTTTGCGTTCTGCCATTTCGGCGCGTTTGCTTTCGACGGTTTCAGGTTTCCAGTTCTTTGGTGCTTTCCAGTGGTCAATGGCATTTTCGACAGCATCAGCAGGCGCGTTGCCTGTTTCAATATCGAGAGCAACAAATTTTGCAGGCGTTAAAAGTTGAAATACTTTGGCTTGATTAAACATGAGTAAATCCAAAAAGGTCGTGATTAAAAGAACGGGCGCGAATAAAAAACGTAATTCGTCGGTGCAATTTTTGAAAAGGTCGGTCGTGATTGATGTGACACTTTTGGCACAACGCTTTCAAATTATCGTGGCAATTGTTTTCTGGCATTTGGTCAAGGTGTGCAACCGATAAAACGATACGGCTACCGTTTCGGATTGTGTAATTTTCCACACCACAAAATTCACACTGATTTTCAGCGCGTTTCAAGATGTCACCGCGTATGGCTAACCACAATTTGCGGCGCGGATAACGATGTTTATTTTCGGGTTTGATTGGCATTTGTTTGTCCTGTGAGTATTGGCGCGTCCGTGTGCCGTGATATTTTTACCAGCGTTTTTTATAGCCGCCGTTGTTGGAATTGTTCCCGCCCCAGTTGTTGCCGTTTTGTTCTTTTTGTTGCCACGCATCGACGGGCAAACCTAAATTCACCATCGTTTCAAGAGCTGACATTAACGCTGTTGGTGTTGCGGCGTGTTCTGCGCCTAACCAAAACGTACAACGCACTTTGCCTGCGGGTGTTTGAATGCTGACGGGTATGCCAACGCCTTGAATGTTTAAAGCTGTTGTTGATGGTGCAGGTTGCGACCACGCGCTTGTTGGTGCGCTTGGTGTGCCTGCTTGTTGTTGAACTTTTGCGAGTAACTCATTTAGCTGTGCAATTTGGTCTGTAATGTCGGTCATTTTGTGTTTCCAGTTGGTGGCGCGTCCTTGCGCCGTGATTGTTTAAAAGAATTGTGAGTATTCCCACGCTGATGGCGCGTTTAGCGCGTCTTGCTGTTCTTCCCATTCTGCGATTTGTGCCGCTTCTTGTTCGGTTAAGTCGTAGCTGTCGCAGGGCTGATTTTCTGTTATCATGTTGCAACTCTCTTGTCCTAGTGAGTGAAATACGCCGCCTCGAATGTTCGTTGCATTCAAAGCGGCTTTTTAGTTTTTAACAGTACCAACCGCTGTCACGGTCGTCACAGTAATCACTAAATCTTCTGTCGGCTTCGTCGTCTTTCGCTTCGTCTTTCATTTTGTCGAAAACGTCGCTGTAATTGCGGTCGTTGTAGCTTTCAAGCTCTGATTGATACCAGTTAGCCGCCTCTTTTTTGAATTCAACAAAATCGTTTAGCGTTGCTTTTTCTTTGCAAACCATCAACAAAAGCTCAACCAATTTGTCGCTGAATTCGTAAGCCATAAAATCATCGTCGAAATTTTCTTGTAAGCGTTCATAAACGGGCGCGTCGTCTTCGTCCCAGTAAGAAGGTTCAACCATGTTGTCGTAGGCTTGTTGCATTGTTTTGAAGTTTGCCATCGTCTTATCTCCTAAATACTGACTGAAATGTTGATGCCTTTGCTGATTAGCATTGACGCAATCAACAGGCTTCGTGCGCGAAGTTCACGGTCAAAGGCTTGTTGTCTTTTCAAAAGTTCGGTGGCTGGCTCAATCATTCCAGCGTCAATGAACAACTGAAGGATTTGTATTTTTTTAGTTTTTGACATGATTTTTGTCCTAATGAAATAAAGTGAAATGTCTTAATCGACAGTGAAATTATACGCCTAAAAGGGTATTTATACAACATTTGTAGTAACTAATTACGCATTTTTTCGTAATTAAGAAAGGGCGCGGCGGCGTTAGCCGCAGCACCTTTTCTTTTTTCTTTTGGTTCTTGGGAATGTGTAACGAAAAGCCCCGCAAAAAACGGGGCGAAAAATCAAGCGAAGGAAAACAACGACGGGGCGGGAAACCACTCAAAGCCACCCGCAAACAAACCGCCAGAAATGGCAGAAGCCGACCACGCGCCAGAACCCAACGAAGGCAACAGCACAGAATCAAAACCACAAGC
>JBAXMT010000209.1:0-4209 GCA_037134135.1 Methylococcaceae bacterium
TATTGGCGTGCGCTAACATTATCATCGTGCCGCCGTTGAGCGTGAATTCTCGCGCCACCTTCATAAAATCAGAGCCTTTTGTTTTGTGCATTAAATCAGTGAATTTTTTGAGCGTGTCTAAGATGACGATTTGACCGCGTGCCGTATCATCAATAATCGACTGTTTTAAATCGTTCACGAGGTCATCAGATTTAAAGCCTTCATAAGAGGGTGCAACCATACCAAAACCATATTGTCGAGCAATGAAACCTTTGGCAATAAGCCCTTTGCCCGAATCGTCCGCGTTAATATAAAAAACATCTTCGCCTTTAATTCTGCCGGCTTTGATAGATTCCATGAGCATATAAATCGTGGTCAACGTTTTGCCTGCGTTCGGTTTGGCATAAATGGCGGTCAACTGTCCCAACAACGCAATGCCATCGAGTACAAAAACATCTGCCAACATTTGCGCGTTCATTTTATCTAGCGAATCATTGATTAAATAGTTTTTGAGTCGGAACGCTGGCTTTTCGATGGGTTCAGTTGGTGGTTTTTTTTCGGGTAAAACGTGAAGCGTTGTAATTTTGGTGATATTATCCATCTTGTAAATCCATTATCTTTGTCGGTGATGATTTCAAATTGCCCGTTGAGTTCGACGCTCGCAGGGCTTTTTTTTCGCCCAAAATTTAAAGTCGTGAGCGTTAAACGACTAACTTTGTCAGTTTTTCGATGTCAATTACGTTAAATTCTTCTGGCATTTTTTCTGGAATTAAAAGGTCTTTTAGCGTTTTATTCGCTTGTCTTCCGTAGCTATAACGATATTTGTTTTTTCTAATGCACGTCGCATAAAAAAGCATTTCTAGTGTTGAAAACTCTTTTTTTGGAATTAAGCAGTAAATATCTCGCCCACTGTAATACTCTTTTGACTGGTAAAACGTCGCTAAAACGCTTCCGCCACCCGCTACGGATAAAGTGTGTGCTGGGTTTGGAACTTCGGAAATTATTTTTTCTACAATCGCAGATATGCCGTTATTTTTTTCAGTTCTTGAAACGAAATTAACTGCGTTCCAGTCGGTTTTTTTACATTTATCTAACCGAACCAATTCGAGCGAATTGCCGTATTTGATTGTGAATAAATCTTTTATCGGAACAAGTTTTGCGTCGTGCGCGATTGGTTTGATGTCCTGACTGTTTTCTATTTTGAAAACAGTTTTGATTTCATTTGCTTTTGCACAGATGCCATCAAAATCAATTGATTGGAATTTGTCGGGCATTGTTTCAGGAATCAAAAGGTCTTTTAAGGTTTTGTTTGCTTGCCTGCCATAGCTATAACGGTACTTGTTTTTTCTAATGCACATTGCATAAAAAAGCATTTCTAAAACAGAAAATGCTTTTTTTGGAATGAGAACCAAAACGTGAAAGCCAGTGTAATACTCTTCCGATTGATAGAACGTTGCCAATACAGAACCGCCAACGGCTACAGACAAAGTGTGTGCTGGATTTAGAGATTCTGAAATTACTTTCTCCACAATAGCTGACACGCCATTATTGTTTTCAGTTCTTGAAACAAAATTTATTGCATTCCAATCCGTTTTTTTACACTTATCCAATCGAATTAACTCAAGAGAATTACCGTATTTGATTGTAAATAAATCTTTTATCGCAACGAGCTTCATTTTTTAGTTACCCCATAAGCAATAAATTCGTTAATTGATTCAAGAAAGTCATCTGCGCTTAAATCAGAATAATCCGTTTCCATATAAGCCTCAGCACACCATTCATCATTAGCTGTTATAACTTTTATAACGCTCAAACCCGCGACGCTTTTATTATTTGAAAATGCAGTTTTCCATTGCTCTTCGATTTCATTCCATTTCCCATAAACATCAGTTCTTCCGAGTGTTTTTCTTTTTTCAAATCCATCATCTTTGAAATAACCAAAAAAAGTTTCTTTATTTTTCGGGTGTGGTTTGTGTGCTGTGAAAACCATTACACAAGTCACAACACCGACTTTTGAATTAAAAAACAATTCATCTGGCATTGAAAAAACCGCTTTCAGTGTGTGTTTTTCTAACAGTTGTTTTTTATATTCCCAAACGTTACCGCTTTGAGCTAAAGCACTTTGCATAGGAACAATTGCAACGCACGTTCCACCGTCTGCCAGACATTCAAGGTTATTTAAAATAAATTTTAGTTCGTCGGTATCGGTTTTTTTGTTGCTTTTGTAAGGCGGATTTAAAAAACCTACGGTTGGATTTTTAGCTTTCACTTTCTCTATGATTTCAGCATCAAAGCAATCAGCGTTGAAAATTCCAGTTTTACCATCGCCATGAATGTACATGTTAGAAACCGCAAGCGCGAAAATATGAGCCTGATATTCAACACCGATAAGTTGATTTGCTTTAATGTTTTTAATAATTTCTTCGTCGCCTTTTGCGGCGGCAATCATTTCTTTCATTGCGCTAATTAAAAAACCGCCCGTTCCCGTGCAATTGTCATAAACAATTGAGTTTTTATTAACTTGAGCGACTTTGGCAAAAAATTCGGTGATATGCGGCGGGGTTAAAACAATTCCTAAACCTTTATCGCTGTTCGCATAACGTAAAAATTCAACATAAAGCTGACCTAAAACATCGATGTATTGATGATTTTTGATGAATGAATTTATATTTTTGTCGATGTCATCAATGAGTTCTTTTAAAAGCCCCTCTTTGGTTGATAGCGACATATCGGTTTGAATAAAACTAAATTGATTTTTTAAATTACTTAGTTTTATGTCTCCGATTAGTGCGGCATCTAATTCGTCTACGACCGTATTAACCAAATTTTTAGCTAAATCTTTTGGTGTTCGATGAGAACCATAAGAGGCTTTAAATGCTTGGCTTTCTAACGCAATTAAAATGCAACTAATCAATAAACTACGTTGGCTTTCTAAAATTTTGTTGGAATGCAGTTTTTCGTTAAGCGTCTTGGTGTAAGTTAGCAAACTGTCATAGTCTTGCCTGACTTTTTCAGGACTTCCTAAGTAACCATCTAAATAATTTTGCGCTGTTAATAATTTGTCACTAAAAATCGGAACTGCTTTGCGTTCGTTTTTTAAATGCAAAAAATGCGAAATTTTTAAAGATTGTGTCGTTTCTCCGCTAACTGCAATTGCTAAAACGTCAAAGTCTTTGCACAAATGCGAGGCGTATAACAAAACGCCATCAACTGCGTAATCGGCAAATTTATCGTGGCTTGCGCTTTCGTGCTTAACAATGTCTGCCTTGCATTCAATGACAATAAGCAAATCGGAATTTGTTTTGTACGTTATTAAAAATTCTGGTCTGCCTTGACCGCTACCTTTTTTTGAAGCCGTATTTAATAATTTCGCTATTTTGGGATTGTCTGACGCTTGTTCTTCGATGTGCAAAATATCGCCAAATTTCTCAAAGTGCGTTCTTACAATGCTTTCTGTTTTTCTTTCGTTTGCCATTAACTTGTTCCATTGGTGAGCGTGTCCGCTGTTGCGGTTTTTGCTTTTTTCTTTTTTCAAATCAGCGCGGCGATAGCCGCACCATGCACCGCATAGCGTGAGCAGAGAGGCGTGGCAGCTTTTTCGCCACAAGCCGAACAGCGGTAGCGCGGGGCATCTTTGCGTGGCGCGGGTGCTTTTTCCCGCATTTGCCCGCACCCGAATCTAAAAGATTAACGATTGTTTCGATTCTCGAATCTTGTTTTTATCCAAAAAAGTGCGGCGTTCTTTGCCGCCTCCTTTTGCTTCTAAAATCAATTAAGTCATAACTAATTCTTCAAATGCTTTTAAATCTTCTTCGTTCATCGCGCCACTTTTTAGCTTTATTTTCAACGCTTCAAAAACTGAAATCAGTCTTAAATCTGCGCGAATCAATTTTGTGGTGTGTGGCGATTTTGGTCGTCCGCCACCCTCGCGCCACCCTCCGCGTCCGCCTGTTTTTTTCGGAATTATTTCTCTGGTTGCTGTGTCGTTTGGGTCTTTCATTGCTTTTCACCGTAATGTTTTTTGTTACGCTTTAACAAATAGTAATTTAGTTTGTTACAAAAACCAAACAAATCTTTGTTTTATTTTGGTGGCGCGTGACCGTTTCGCCGTTCAAATAAACTTCAATCTGTTTTCTTTCCATTCCGCGCCGTCAATCAAGCCGCTGTCATATTGCTTTTTCCAGTCGTAAAAGAACGGAATAAATCCGCTGGTTTCGTCGTGCGAATTCT
>JBAXMT010000210.1:0-4201 GCA_037134135.1 Methylococcaceae bacterium
TTCGCTGTCCAAAATAAACCGTTACGCCTAAACCTTGGCTGCAATGATGTTCAATCGTTTCAACCACGCCCAATCGTGCGGTGACGGATAAACCATCATCAACGCTCAAACCCGCTTCCGCCGCCGTCGCACCTTGCGCTTTGGCTTCATCTAAAAGTTGTTGAACTGTATTTTTTAATTCTGTAATTCGTTCGTTTTCCACACATAAATCCTTTTAACGTTTAGAGCTGCCGACATCGCCAGCTCGGGTTTTGTTGACAAAAATATTTTTCAAACGGTTTAACGCCGACGCAATCGTTGTATCCATCACGGTTTCATTGCCAATCGATACAATCACGCGCGTGAGTTCAGGCATTTTGTTTTTGGTTGACGCGATGTAAATCGGTTGCACATATAAAATCGTGTTTCCCATCGGTAAAATCACAATTCGCCCCATTTCAACCGTCGAACCACTTTGATTCCAAAGCGTAAATTGTTGCGAAATTTCAGGATGTTGTTGCGTCAAGGCTTCGATTTGTTCAGGGCCATTAACTTGAACATCTTTGCCGAATTTAAACACCGTAATACTCGGTTTGTAAGCATCACCGCAATTCGCTTTATCAAGCGTACTGGCAATACCGACCATGCTTAAATTGTTACGATTCACAGGGGTCATCGCGTTAATTAAACTGAATTCTTCAATGCCATTGCAATCGCCAAAATCCATCGTTTGATAATAAGGTGAAACAGGCTTGTCATGCACATTCGCTTGCTCCCACGTTTCGGCTTGTTCGTAAAAAAGTTCGGGGCTGGCTTGATGATATTTCGCGTAAATTTTCATTTGAATCGTGAATAAATCACGCGGATAACGCAAATGCGATTTCAATTCCGCTGGCATTTCGCTCAAAGGTTT
The DNA here is from genome assembly GCA_037134135.1 of Methylococcaceae bacterium. Lineage (GTDB taxonomy): Bacteria > Pseudomonadota > Gammaproteobacteria > Methylococcales > Methylomonadaceae > UBA10906. Next base: position 893 of record JBAXMT010000210.1, read on the forward strand.
AAACAAACTCGGATACGCAAGGTTATACGCATTGGCAATCGAATCGGTGTTATCGACTAAATAAAAATCCACATCGCCATCAAACGCATCAATCGCAATTTTTACCGAATTGCGAATGTAGTTAAAGGTTTCACCGTTATGCAATTTTTCATCTTTGACGGTTTTTGATGCAGGATATTTATCCGACGTGGTGTAAGCGTCTTGAATCCAATAAAAACGGTCTTTCGTCATCACCAAATACGGATCTTTATCCAAATGCAAAAAAGGCGTGAGTTTATGAATGCGCTCGTGAATGTTGCGATAAATTTTGAGTTTACTGTCTTTGGTTATGTTTCCCGAAAAAAAGATTTTTTCGTCTTCAAACTTAAACGCAAACAACAATTTTCTAAACATCGACGCAATTGGAATACCGCCTTCACCGTGATAGGCTTTGTTTTCATCGGGATTTGAACCCGCAATGCCAACAATATCGAGTTTATTTGGCACAATTGCGTAATCGTATTCTTCTTGACCGTAATAAATATCAGGATGTTCGGTGCTTAAACCGACTTCTGACGACATATTCAAATCACGCAAATACCACGTCAACGGCGAATCCGCATCTTGTGAAGCAGGTGTAATTACCGCGCCATAACCGTGCGTGTAACGTAAATGACGGTTTTCCCAATTTTGCGCTTCTTTGGGTAATTTAGAAATGTTCACTTCTCGCGCGGCGATATTCACTTGGCGCAAATGATCCGAAATTAAATAACGGTCTTCATCCACCGTTAAAAATTTGTAATACGGACGAATTTCTTGCAGTTGTTTGTAGCTGTAAATGATTAAATCTCTGTCCCAAACAGGGATATTTTCAAAATGTTTTTGACTGCTCCACGTTGCAATATCTTGTGCGGCATCGAATTTAACCGTCATATCAATCGTGTTGATATTTTTCAAATCATACGCATCAAGCGTTGCGTCGATGTTGTGTTGAATAAAGGCTTTTTCCGTTTTCACAGGATTAGGATTGACCACAAAACGCTGTAAGGCTTCTGGAACCCATTCCATTTTTGGCGTTTGCCACACCACTAAAAAGACAAATAGTGAAATCCAAAGCGGTGTTCGATTATCATGTTTTTCAGAATGCACAAACACAATTGCCACCATCGCCGCAATGAAAAACGTTGCCATCGCCGCCCAAATTAACGGTAATTGGTAACGTACTTCGACAAAACCAGGACCAAAAAAAACGGGTTCGTGGCTGTCGGTGTAAAGTAATGAAAAACGTTGAAGCATAAAGCCCCACATCACAAATCCAATTACAAAACCGATAAGTAGCGTTAAATGGATTTTCGCGCCTTTGGGATAACTTTTGCGCTGGTCGGGAATAAATGTGTGTTCAAGCCAATACAACACGCCCACCATTGTAAAAATTAACAATGCCGTAATTAACAATTCTTGCTGAACTAATTGATACGTTGGATACGCGAGCATATAAAATGCCGCATCATTGCCGTAAATCGGTTCCGTTACGCCCGATGGATTTCCAAAGAAATACATCAACGTTTCTTCCCAATGCACATAAAAAGGCGAGGCAATCATCAACGCTAAAAAGAACGAAATCGGCGTATAAACTTTGACCGAGCCATTCATAAACGTATCGGAAAATTTTTGGACGCGCTTTTTTTCGTCGCCGATCAATAATTTTTCATCAACGTTCAACCCTAAATAACGCGAAGCCAGCCAAAAATGCGTGAAAAAAATGGCGAAAAATGCCAGCGTTACGCCACCAGAAAGAAAAAATTTATACAGTAAGCGCAGCCAAAAATACGATTCGAGTTTTAGTGAATCGTACCACCACCAATCAATAAAAAAATCGATAAAAATAAAATGAAAGGCGACGAATAAAACCACTGCCAAAACGATAATTCCGCCCAACAACGCGGGTAAAAATTTCAAATTCCGCATGGAGTTCCTCTTTAAAATAAAAAATAATAGATTAGCGTTATTCTAACTTAAATGCCGCGATAACCCGAAGTAATTGGATAGCGGCGGTCACGTCCAAATGCGCGTTCGCTAATTCGGATTCCCGTTGCCGATTGACGACGTTTGTATTCGCTGCCGTCAACCAAACGAATGGCGCGGGTTACGTCTTCGGGCGAAAAACCAGCGGCGATAATTTCGTCAGCGGTTTGATTTTGTTCAATATAACGCGCCAAAATCGGGTCGAGTATTTCATACGGCGGCAACGAATCAGAATCTTGTTGATTTGGCGACAGTTCCGCCGACGGCGCACGAGTTAACACGCGCTCTGGAATGACGGGCGAAATCGAATTACGATACCGAGCCAATTCATACACCAGCAATTTTGGCACATCTTTAATCGGCGCAAAACCGCCACACATATCGCCGTACAACGTGGCATAACCGACGCTCATTTCACTTTTATTGCCCGTCGTTAAAAGCAATTTTCCTTGTTTATTCGACATCGCCATCAACACGACACCGCGACAACGCGCTTGGATATTTTCTTCTGTGGTATCAGCGGGCGTATTCGCAAACGTTTTCGCCAACATTTCGGTGAACGCTTTCACCGCTGGTTCAATCAGAATCGAATGGTATTTCACGCCCATGATGTCGGCTTGAATTTTTGCGTCATCGTTGCTCATTTCGAGCGTGTATTTTGACGGCAACGAAACCGCTTCAACATTCTCCGCGCCCAACGCATCAACCGCTAACGCTAACACCAACGCTGAATCAATGCCGCCCGACAATCCTAAAATGGCACCTTTAAAACCATTTTTGCGAACGTAATCCGCCGTGCCGAGAACGAGGGCTTTATAAATTAAAGCAAATCCCCCAACCCCCTTCAAAAAGGGGGCTTTCTTTTGTCCCTCCTTTTTGAAAGGGAGGCTGAGAGGGATTTGCTCTAAAGGCTGACCATTTTCAAATTCCACCACGCTGATTTGTTCGACAAATTCTTCCGCCCGAAAAACGATTTCACCTTTCGCATTGACCACAAACGACGCGCCATCAAACACCAATTCATCTTGCCCGCCGACCGCATTCACATAAACAATGGGAAGTTGTGCGGCTTTCGCGTGCGAGCTGATTAACGTTTCACGTTGTTGTGCTTTGCCCGCATGAAATGGTGAAGCATTAAGCGTCAATAAAATTTCTGCACCCGCGTCTTTGGTCGCTTGCACCATGTCGCAATGCCAAACATCTTCGCAAATACTCAAGCCAATAAATTGACCTTTGAACTCAAACACGACCGGTTTTTCGCCCGCCGTAAAATAACGCTGTTCGTCAAATACGCCGTCATTCGGT
>JBAXMT010000211.1:0-4198 GCA_037134135.1 Methylococcaceae bacterium
CTTTTTCAAGCAAATTCAAAACTGCCGCACCTGCGCGTTCACAATCGAGTTTTTTATCTTCTGAAACGGCGGCTTGCGCTGAACTGTTTGGCAAGCTCATTCCTAATGCTTCAATTGCTGAAGCCATTGTGTTGGCTGTGTACATTCCACCACATGATCCTGCACCAGGAATGGCTTTCGCTTCAATTTCAGCAAGTTCTGCATCATCGATTTTATTGTTAGCGCGTGCGCCGACGGCTTCAAATACTGAAACCACGTCGAGTTTTTGGTTTTTGTGGCAACCTGGCAAAATCGTGCCACCATAAACGAAAATCGCTGGGCGATTCAAACGGGCAATTGCCATCATACAACCTGGCATATTTTTATCGCAACCACCGATTGCCACTACCCCATCAAAGCCTTGGCAACCAATTACAGTTTCAATCGAATCGGCAATCACTTCACGCGAGACGAGCGAGTATTTCATCCCTTCCGTTCCCATCGAAATGCCGTCAGAAATGGTAATTGTATTAAAAATAACGGCTTTACCATTCGCTGCATTTACGCCTTTTGCGACTTCGTCCGCAAGTTTGTTAATGTGCATATTACATGGCGTAACCATGCTCCATGTTGAAGCCACGCCAATTTGGGGCTTTTTGAAATCGTCATTAGTAAAACCAACGGCGTGAAGCATTGCGCGGCTCGGTGCGCGTTCCATGCCGTCAACGACTAAAGAGGAAAATGTGCGAGTGTTTTTATTGTCTGTCATAAGAATTTTTATTTTTAGAAAATTTAGTAATTGATGATACGCACCGAAAAATCAGGGCATTTTGATAAAATTATTTAGTGCAAAACAAATCCCACGCTTGTTGAAACTCTTTAGGATCGGTTCCTATTTGCTCAATAGACGTTGTCGCTGTTGTTGCACCAGAAATAAATCGAGAAAATCCAGCGTAGCCACCAAAACTATTTTTGGAATTCACTCTACCGCAGAGAAACTTTTCATGAACTTGCAAATCATCAAATTCAGCGGAATCTTTATCTTTTAATAATTTCAAGACAGATTCTTTTCCTTGCCACATAACGAAGGATTTTAATTCTTTTTCTTGTTGCTCTGGTGTTTTTGGTAAATTTGACGAATCATCAAACGACGTAATGACTATTGATAAAGCAAGTAACGCAAGTAAAACAAGTATTGTTTTTGACATTTTAGTAAGTATCCCAACCGCCGCGACTGCGTTTCCAACTGAGTTTTGGCAGAATGAAACCGAGTAAAACGCCAACTAATGCCAAAATTCCACCATATAAAAACCAATCTTGATTTGCGGTATCAAGTAATGCTTGGTTTTCGAGTTTAACTTGTTGCAAATCACGTTCAACGGTTACGAAACGTTCTTGTAATTCATCACGTTCATTTTTGAGTTGAACTGCGCTACCTGAAATACGTTTAAGTTCGTTTAATTCACGACTTAATTTATCACGTTCTGTGGCAAGCGATTGTTCAAGCGTTGTGCCTGGTGTAATCACTTCTTTTGCGGCTTTGAGTTCGCCTTCTAACTTTCCGATTTGACCTTGCAATGCCGCGATATTTTTTGCAGCAATATCGTCACGGTCGTGTTCTGGAGCTTCGTTTTTAATGTATTTCGTTTTAACAAAACCTTCTGTGCCGTCAATCGTTTTAACTTTTATTAAGCCATTACTTGTAGGGTGTTCAGCAATGATAGTTAAAGGCGTTCCTGTTGGCAAAGATTTAACTTTGCCTGTGTAATTTGACGTACCCCAAAGCGTTAAATTGTAATCGTCGGCAACATAAACAATATCATTGCTGGCGTTAGCTGCCATACTGACAAACATTAACGCTGACAAAATTATTTTTTTCATAATTTCTCGCTGTTAATCATTGAGTAAAGAAATTTTCGCATTGCCACACATGAGCAATTCCAACAGAGCTTTTTGGGCGTGCAAACGATTTTCTGCTTCATCAAAAATAACGCTTTGTGCGCCATCAATAACATCAGCACTCACTTCTTCACCGCGATGAGCAGGCAAACAGTGCATAAATATCGCGTCCGATTTCGCTGCCGCCATTACGGTTGAATCAACTTGATAATCTTTGAAAGCGATTTCACGCAATTTTTGCTCTTCTTCTTGCCCCATGCTTGCCCAAACATCAGTGACAACCAAGTCTACGCCTTTTGCAGCGTCAACTGTATTATCGAAAAATTTAATTCGATTTCCCGCTAATGCCACAATTTCTGAATTTGGCATATAACGTGGAGGTGCAGCAATGTGTAATGTGAAATCCAAAATCATAGCCGCATGAATGTAAGAGTGACACATATTATTGCCATCCCCAATCCATGCTACCGTTTTGCCACGAATATCACCGCGATGCTCAAAATACGTTTGCATATCCGCAAGTAATTGGCACGGATGCTCTCTGTCAGTTAATCCATTGATGACAGGAACGCGTGAATTTTCTGCAAAATGCGTCACAGTTTCATGTTCATGTGTTCGTAACATGATGCAATCTACCATGCGTGAAATAACTTTTGCGCTATCAGCAATCGGTTCACCACGTCCAAGTTGTGTATCTCTCGGTGATAAAAACAAAGCGTGTCCACCAAAATGTACCATACCTGTCTCAAACGAAACCCGCGTCCGAGTCGATGATTTTTCAAAAATCATTCCTAAAACCTGCCCTTTCAATGGCTGATAATCATGATCACGGACGTGTTTTAACATGATTGCGCGTTCAATTAACGAACGAAATTCATCGCTGGTTAAATCCAGCAAACTTATAAAATGTCTTGGTTTTTTCATGGGTTTGTATATTCTTGAATCAGTGTTGATAACGTATCAACGAGTTGGGTTATTTGGTCTGTATCAATGACAAGCGGCGGTAATAAACGAATCACTTTGTCTTGCGTCACGTTAATTAACAAACCTGTGTTTAGTGCTTTTCCGACGATTTCAGTACAAGGTATGTCTAATTCTATACCAATCATTAAACCTAAATGACGAATTTCAATAATATGCGAATTGTTTTGTAATTTCTCTTGGAATGCGGCGCAAATTTGGTCGCCTTTTTCACTTGCTTGAGCAATTAAATTGCCATCACTTAACGTATTTAAAACCGCGAATGCCGCACTGCACGCCAACGGATTTCCACCAAACGTTGAACCGTGATTACCCGCGATAAATAAATTCGCTGCTTTCCCGTGCGCTAAACAAGCACCAATTGGAACGCCATTTCCTAACGCTTTCGCCAACGTGCAAACGTCAGGAATAATGCCGTTATGTTGGAAAGCTAAAAATTTTCCCGTGCGACCGATGCCCGTTTGGATTTCATCGAGCATCATTAAAACATCGTATTCATCACATAATGCGCGAATTTGATTCAAATAATCCGCAGCAGGAATGTTCACGCCGCCTTCGCCTTGAATCGGTTCAACTAAAATGGCGACAATAGATGAATTTTCAGAAAGTGCAGTTTTAATCGAGGCAATATCGTTGTACGGCACACGAATAAAGCCTTCAACAAGCGGTTCAAAACCTTGTTGAATTTTCGTATTTCCTGTCGCGCTTAACGTGGCTAATGTGCGCCCGTGGAAACTTTTTTCCATCACAATAATCGTTGGCGTTTCGATGCCTTTTGAATGTCCAAATTTACGCGCCAATTTGATTGCGGCTTCATTCGCTTCTGCGCCTGAATTACTAAAAAACACATTCGTCATGCCACTCATTTGAATGAGTTTATCGGCGAGTTTTTCTTGGCTAGCGATTTGATAAAGATTCGACGTGTGTAGGAGTTTCGCGCTTTGTTGACAAATTGCTTCGTGAACCGCTGGGTGTGCGTGTCCTAAATTACAAACCGCAATGCCTGAAAGTGCGTCTAAATAACGCTGCTGATTTTCGTCCCACAACCACGCGCCTTCACCTCGTTCAAAGGTCACGGCAAGTCGTGCATAAGTGGGCATAATGTGACTGCTCATAAAGGTTTTGCCTGTCAACAAAAAAAGGGCGGATTATAGTTTGCAAGCCTATCCGTGACAATTAACATTTCGTTAGTTTTCACAATGTTGCTAAAATCGCCGAGTCTTTTTATTTTAACTTGGAGTTATTTTTATGAGTGTTACCACCCGAATTGAACAGTTATTACAGTCTCATCCTGTACTTTTATTTATGAAAGGTACATCTGATTTCCCGCAATGTGGTT
>JBAXMT010000212.1:0-4167 GCA_037134135.1 Methylococcaceae bacterium
CTTTTACAACCGCTCTTTGATAATCTGAAATTTCACAGTATCGATGTGAAACGGAGAATGGATGCAACTCAAGTAATGGGGTCGCAATACCCTCTGTCTCGTTTTAATTATAACGATGAAGATGGTAAGAATCTCAAAGACCTCGTCACTCAGATTAAGAAATATGCCGGTGATAGAAAAACTTTAGTTATTAGTTATAAGTCCATCGAAGACAAACTTCTTCAACAGTTACCCGATAACATTAAATGTCTTCATTTCAATGCCTTACGGGGTATTGATAAGTACAAGGACTTTGATTTGGTCTTTGTAGTCGGACGTAATCAACCGCCCATGAGCAGTATGGAGAATATAGCCGCTGCGTTGTTTAGTCAAAGTGCTGAACCGATTCTGTATGACCAAGAACCTGTGAAAATCGACGGAAATTATTACAGTCAAGATGAACGAGTGAATGCCATGATAAGCCAGTTCAGGGAATGTGAAGTTCTACAAGCTCTTGACCGAGTACGATTGATACATAATGTTGAGCCAAAGGAAGTCATCATCGTCACTAACTTACCGTTGCCTGGTATTGAAATCAATCGTAAAATTAAACATTTACGCGAGATTAACGATTCTATGGAAAAGAAATTATCTATCATCATTGGAGAATCTGAAGGGTTACTAATTAACTCGGCTTGGTACTTGAGCAAGAAATTTAGTCATTTATTCAGGAATTTTAACCAGATTAAAAATCAATTTTCACGGAGTAACAGTGCATATAGAAACTTTTATATGGAAAATTACACTGTGAAGAAGTTCCAATTTGTGGGACGAGCGGGAGGAAATCCTATTAGTTTTTATGATACGGAATTCAGGACTGACGCGGAGGTGATAGATGTACTGGAACGAGTAACCGGTCGTAAAGTGAGATTGATAGACCCAAAATATGAGATGGTGAAAGCTGAAATTGTAGAGCTTATGGCGGATGCGTTGTTCATTGACCCGCGTATTTTCAATAATGAAACCTTTTCAGTGGATTTACAGTTTAATCGAGAGAATATGTTCACCCAAACACCTGGATTTTTTGTCAGAGTGTAAAAATTCACCCTCAAAATAGACCATTGAGGCGGTAAAAATGACACGAGTTTTGAATTCGTTAGGACAGTATTATACTTGTTGAAATTACATAGGATTGAAGCAACAGAATTAACAACGCTTTGTTGATGGCCAGAATCTTACCCGTTCACGTTCTAATTAAAATCTTTTGATTGAATCTGTCATTGGGTGAGTTTAAACAAACGACACAAAAGTTTCATAGGATTTTTGCTAATGCCACAAACCACATGGTTTAAGGCGATATTTGGACTTCCCAAATTTAAGCAGTTTTGAAGCGTGAAATTTTTGGAGTAAAACTTGCCAAACTATTTACTAAAAACGAATGTTTATTTTTAATTTTAATCATAATAAACACTTCCCGTATTTAACGCTCGCTCATAAACTAGATTAAAAACATCATTACATTGAAATAATCAACGATAATTCCACGCATTTTACCAGGTGTAGTGCGATTAGCCCTTGCGATAGTTTACATCAATGTGTGATTTTTCATTGGTTTATCAAGATACAGCGTTGAAACCGTTGGTGCATCAAAACCCGTTAACCACATGGCACACCCAAAAACTAATTTCAAAGGATGCTCAGAATCTTTAAAGTTGTCTTCTAAGATTAAACCATTGGCTTATTTATATGCTCACGGTGACGTTTAATATCTAAATCGCGTTCCTTAAATTTATCTTCTTCACCCGTTTCCTCGCTGATAACAACTGCCATTTCAACCGCTTTCATAATATCGCGGTAGCCTTTTAATTCTTCTTTTTTGCTGTTGTTATTAGCACATTGGCTAATTTCTTTGTTCAGTTTTTGAATTGCCGTTTTCCAAATGTTGCCAAAAGCTATCAAATCCACTAATCCAAGTTTCACGGGCATTTGATAAAAGTACAAAAGCGTTGTAATCAAATAATTGGGGAATATTGTGTTTGTAATTGGTTAGGTTGTCATTAAACGCGCATTTTACAGATACATTCGAGTTTTTGAGTTCAATCATCACCAATGGCAAACCGTTGATATACACAATCAAGTCAGGTCTGCGCCAGCGTTTGCCTTCAATCTAAATCTGGGCAACTAACAAAAAATCATTGTTTTTAGGATTCGCAAAATCTAAGACCTGAACAGTTCTTTTTTCAGTGCGTCCGTTGCTGTTGGTCACATCAACTTCTAAACCACCGCGCACAAGTTTATAAACCGTTTTGTTCGCATCAAATGCCGCTTGTTGAATATGTGATTGTGTCAGTTTTTCGATTGCAACATTGATGGCATCGTCTGGAAGTTTTGAATTAAGGTGTTTTAATGCAATGTGTAAGCGGTCTAGCAAAACACCTTGTTTTTTATCTGCCCGATTCGATTTGTCATTTAAATCATTTGCTTCAACGGTGTAACAATTCAGATATTCAAAGCCAAGTGCTTCACTTTCAAATACGTTGATAATGTCACATTCAATGTCGTCTTCAAAAATCAAATTACTCGCCATAAGATTGTTTTACGCTAAGTTTGCCACTGATAAGGCGCGGAAGTAATAAGTTGCGGGTTTTGGTTAATGAATCTATTTGCTCTTGCAACATCTCTATTTGATTAAATAATAGAGGATATGAGAATTCAGAAAATTTATTCATAATTGCCAGTGGTGGAATCAAAATATCAATTTTGTTAAACGTTGACTTGGATATTTCTAAAAACGTTGCCCCCGTTGCAAATGATATAAAATGCTCTTTGTTTTGCTTAATCCAGTAAAAAAGAAAGGCTTCACGCCATAATCGTTTATTTTCCAACCTCGCCTATCACCCATTCTGCATCAAAAAACGGATATTCAACAAAAATGCGATTTAAGACGCATTTAGAAAATAGCACATATAACGGTATCGCTTAATTGATTTTCGCCACTTAAATCGAAGATTTGAAAAGTCAACCCATCATTTTTAACTCCAACATTAAAAATAATCTAAAGCCTTTAAAAACAAGGCTCGCAGAGAATTGGCACGATAATTAAATAGGCACTCGTTGCGGTTAGTTAAAAACAATAATTTTTTTATGGTTGTTTTTCTGAAAAATGGCTAGCGGGTGTATTTTATGCAGGGTGTTTTGGTGGGCGTATTTCTGGATGATTAACGCGATACCAATGGTATTGGTGCGTGTCATGTTACATGGTAACGGTTGATTCAACGAAAAGTATATGATTTGTAGTATTTTGTATTATTACAAATCACACACTTTCAATGGATGGCGTAATAATTATTACCAAGATTGTTTGCTTGATGGCACTGAAGAAACCGCTATCGTGTGCAACATATTACACACAACGGGCATATTTGCTAACGAAGAGTAAGATTGACCTTGAGATCCAAACCGAGCGTGCCGGAATCATTGCCCATTCATGCGGTTTTCTGCAAAAAACTGATAAAAGCCGAAACGCCATAAATTGAAAGCACAAAAACAAATAAAAATAAACACTCTATTTTTACGCCACATCATAACATATTATTTTTAAAGTTTTTTTAAATGTTGGTACGTTTTATACTCCGCACTAATTGCGGTTTGTTTAAAAGTGAAAAATGATACTAAAATCGCTGCAAGCCGCGAATAATGCGGGGCGTTTCGGAGCACTCAGTTTGGAGTAAAATCGAGGCTATTTGTGCGACATGACCCCCGCCATACTTCCTACAGCGCGGGTGGCGCGTGTACCCAAAGAGTCCATCAACAAATTTTTTGGAATCCGGTGTTTGGAACTGCTACATTACGGCGTTCTGTAAAATTACAAATCCTTAATTTAACCAATAAATAATTATGATTATAGGCGTTCTAAATCAAAATGGTGGTATTGGCAAAACTACTCTCAGCGTCAATTTAGAAGCAAGTTTTGCTTTAGATGGTTCAAGAGTATTGCTGATTGTTGCCGATTCTCAAGGCAGTGCTTTGGATTGGGCAGCGGCTCGTGAAGCCGAGCCTTTACTTCAACGAGTGATATTTGCCGAAGCGGCTGCACAAGGTAAATCTGTTTTGAAATGAGTCTAGAAGGTTTAGCCGCATTGGAAATAGAAGCCGTTAAAAATGAATTAGTGGGGACGACATTATGAG
>JBAXMT010000213.1:0-4154 GCA_037134135.1 Methylococcaceae bacterium
GTAGGAATTTGAGGCGCAAAATTTGCCGCAACGAAATTAGCGGCAGTTGTATTTTGTAATGTGACAACTGTTTTCCAAGCATATTGAGTTCCCGTTTCACCATCTTGATCCCATTGGAATAAAGCATTCGCTGGTGTAACAGTGTCTTGAATTAAACGAAAATAGCGATTACTTGAAAGGAAAGGATTAGCGATAAGATTGACACTGTTAGTTAGCAAGCTCACAACATCAAGAACATCACCGCTAACACCCGCCGTAAAGTCGGTGATAATTACGGCACTTTTGTTCTCGCTTGATATAGCATAAATATCATTGCCAGTACCACCCGTTAGCGTATGGGTATTATTCGCCGCAAACTGCCAATCATTGTCTCGAATGACAAATTTATCATTGCCAGCACCACCAACTATCGAATCACTGCCTGCGTTGTAAGTAATTCTAAAATAATCATTGCCGTCGCCGCCAGTAATGATGTCGTTTCCTTCGCCACCATAGATCGAATCGTCAAACGAACTACCTGTAATCGTATCGTTGCCACTTGTCCCTGAAATAATATCGCCTTCTGTTGATCCTAATCGATCAATTAATACGCCTGTTACTGTACTTGTGGTTGTTGCCATGATATTTCCCCCAAAAAATTTAAAAAAGTTTAATCAAAAGATTCTGCTTGAAAGGATAGGCTTTTTTTAGATGATACTCAAGTCATTTGCTTCTTAAAAAACCTCATCTATGATTAATCTAATGGCATGATTATTAAGATTATTTTAATTATTCACGATAGGCGAACTGTAACAAAACACATGTTGACTTACAAAGCGGCTCAAGGCATCATCGTCAAAGAACATTTTATTAATTTTTGGAAAATCTTATGAAAAAAATAGCGGTTAAAAGTGTGTTGTTATCAATGTTTTTATTACCTAGTTTTGTAAATGCGGAACCTACGTTGATGTTGAATTTACCTAAAACAGGTGCGCCTGAAACACGCATTGGAGGAGGAACACGCGGCATTGGTAAATCTGAAATTAGCGTGCAAACACTCGCACCCGCTCAAACCGCGTTGACTTCGCAAGCAGCACCAACACTGTATTTTTATATTTCAAGTGCTTCAATTAGCGCAATCGAATTTTCAATGGGAACAGAAAGTGGTGAATCGCTTATTGAACAAACTTTACCAGCCGTTTCAAAAGCAGGAATTCAATCTATCAAACTGTCTGATTTGAATGTGCAACTGGAAAAAGGCAAAGAATACCGCTGGACGATTGCTGTTGTGAGTGATCCTGAAAATCGCGGAAAAGATGTCATTGCCAGTGCAACGATTCGCCGTGAAGACACAAACATTGCTTTAAACGATACTAAAAAATTAGCCGAAGTGGGCGTTTGGTACGATTTATTGCAAACATTATCTGAACAAAAATCGCCACAAATCCCTGCTTTATTAAAGCAAGCTGATATTCACATTGGCAATTAGTCACACCAGTGAAAAAGTTGCTTAAAAAATGGTTGCAGCATTCGGTTTTAATCTGCATTTTGCTTGGTTTTGCCACGTCGATTGTTCTTTTTGCGCTGCAATCAACAGGTGTGTTGCAGGGTTTAGAGTTGCGGGCATTTGATCAACAATTATTGCAGCGTCCCGAACTGAAAATTGATGATCGAATTACGGTGATTGGTGAAACCGAGCCTGATATTCGCCGTTATGGTCATCCATTATCTGATCAGGTATTTGCTGACGCGCTGCAAAAATTAGAAACCGAAGGCACGCGAGTTATCGGCGTTGATAAATACCGTGATTTGCCCGTCGCACCTGGTACTGAAAATCTTAAAAATATACTGGAAAAAAACAGCAATATCGTGTGGATTTTCTTTGCTGGTAATTCAACACAAACATTTGTTCCAGCACCCGCCGCAATAGCGGGTAATCCTTTGAAAACAGCATTTAATAACATTATCGAAGATCCTGACGGTGTCAGTCGTCGCGGTTTGTTGTTTTTAGACGTAGGAGAAAGCAGTTATTACTCGTTTCCATTACTCATCAGTCTCCATTATTTGTCAGCGGACAATATCCCTGTTCAAATTGATGAACAACAAAATTTAAATCTTAACGGAATTGCTGTTCCTAAAATTAATCCAAATTTTGGGGTGTACCGTCACGGCGATACAGGTGGTTATCAAGCAATGCTTGAATTCCCTGCCCTGCCCCAATCTTTTCGGACATTTACACTTTCTGATTTACTCGACGATAAAATTCCGAAAGACGCACTTAAAGATAAAATTGTGTTATTTGGTGCAATGGCTCCAAGTTTGCAAGATTTTTGGCTGCTTCCTAATCAAATCACCCGCTACGGCATTGAGCATCATGCCTATTTTGTTAGTCAATTACTCAACATCGCCACACAAAAAAAACAGCCTTTACGAGCAATGTCTGATCGTTTTGAATATAGCTGGTTGCTTTTATGGTGTTTACTGGGTGCGATGACTGGATTATTTCGTGCAGGTGTTTTGCAATTTTTATTCTTAGTTACTTTTCAAATTGTTTTACTTGTTGGCATTAACATATTTTTACTAAATGAAAGTTGGTGGCTGCCTTTTGTTGCACCATTACTTGGCTGGACGTTCTCGATGTTTTTAAGCGTATTTTATTTCTTCACGCGAAGTCGAGCTGAACGCGGGCAATTGATGAAATTGTTTGAACGTCACGTTTCACCAGAAGTTGCGACGCATTTATGGGAAGTACGGGAAGAATTTTTCAGTGCAAATGGCATTAAACCCGATACATTAACCGCTACGGTACTTTTTACTGATTTATCTAATTTCACAACGATTGCTGAAAAAATGCAGCCGCTAGTTTTGATGAATTGGCTTAATGAATACATGGAAGTCATGAGTAATCTTGTGATGGAACATGGTGGCATGGTAGACAAATATATCGGCGATGCGATTATGGCAATTTTTGGCGTGCCTGTGAAACGTGAAAACGAAGAGGCAATTGCCAATGATGCCCGTCAAGCAGTTGCCTGTGCGATAGAATTTAATCGAAAACTCATTGAACAAAATGCACGTTGGAAAGCACAAGGTTTACCTGAAGTGACTATGCGGACGGGGATTTATACAGGCATGGTGGTCGCTGGAAGTTTTGGCAGTTCAAAACGTATGGAATATACCGTCATTGGTGATACGGTAAATACCGCTTCACGTTTTGAAAGTTTTGATAAAACGATTGCAACGCCGACCAGTGAAAACCCCTGTCGTATTTTGATTGGTGATTTAACTTACGACTATGTTCGTGATTTGTATGAAACCGAAGTTGTAGGCAAATGCCAGTTAAAAGGACGTGAGGATTATTCAACAATTCATCGGGTTATCGCACCGCTTAAATAAAAAATGGCGTTACAAAATAATGTCTGTCACGACTAAATTTGTAACGCCACTTAGTTTAATCGCAAATTCAGCCGCACTGTCTTTATCTACGTTTCCATACAAAATTCCGCTATCGCTGGCAAAAAATAATTGCCCTGCTTTTGTGAATTCGTTATTCGCAAAAATTTTATTAACAACGAGCTTTGAAAATGCTTGATTGCCTTTTTGAATACTATTTGCATCAATTTTAGAAAGATCAATTTTATCTTTCTCTACCGAACTAAAATCAGTAATCGTGTCGATTTTTGTTTTTGAAAATGAAGCATCAACAAGTGCAGTAAAAACAAATTTATCCGCTCCCGCACCACCTGTTAATTCATCAATCCCAAGTCCACCGATTAAACTATCGTTACCCGCTCCACCGTTCAACGTGTCGTTATCTGCGCCACCATCGAGTGTATCTCTTCCTGCTAAACCAAGTAGTAAATCATTTTTATCGGTACCAATAATTATATTATTTTTGGCATCTCCCGTTTTCGCTTCACCTTGAATTGGACTGTCTTTTACCATTAAAGTTGAAGCACTTGTTTTGGATTCAACCGTTCCTTTATTATCTGTAAAACTTACAGTTACGCTGATTTTTTTACCTACATCATCTTGGGTTAACGTGTATTTTTCCTGATTTGCTTGCTCGATAACTTTACTTGAACGAAGCCATTGATAATGAAAATCGCCTAAACCATCTTTATCTGTAAGTGTATTGTTAATTGATAAGATTTGCTTTTCTTCCACTTGACCAA
>JBAXMT010000214.1:0-4150 GCA_037134135.1 Methylococcaceae bacterium
TCACTTTATGATTATTCGAGGTTTTTATGATTAAAAATGTAAAAAATGTTTTGCTCATTGCTGTGATGGGTTTTACAGCGGCGTGGACATCAGTTGCTTCTGCTGGTGATGACTATGTAACAGTCAAAATAGAATCTATCAGCGTTATGGGTGTTAATGCTTTCGGTCACAAGGCTGGAAATATGGAACTCAAAATCAAAGGTGGTTTTTCACCATCTGGTGTGAATTGTAGTCACGATTACTTAACCACTTTAAAAACATCAGACCCTGATAGAGCGATGCTTTCTTTGTTGCGTGACGCTTATAATTCAAACAGAACAGTTGGATTAAGAATAACGGATGATACGAAATACACCGCATATAGCGGTAGATGCAGTGTTTCTTATGTAACCGAATAAAACTAAACTTCTGAAAAAAGCCCCGATTGCATCACTCCGTCGGGGCTTTTTTGTGTAGAATTGCCGCAGTAATTGTTTATTTTTGGAGTTGAAATGAAATTAACCGCTGTTTTTCAAAAAGTGCCAGAAGGTTATATTGCTTTCGTGGAAGAATTAACAGGCGCGAATACACAAGGCGCAACGTTAGACGAAGCGCGTAAAAACTTATTTGAAGCGATAAAAATGGTTGTGGATGCGAATCGGTTTTTAGCCGAAGAATCTTTGCGTGGTCGAGAATTTATCAAAGAAACGTTTGATTTTGCGACCTTATGAAACGGCGTGACCTGTTGCGTTATTTTTGGAACAACACGGTTGCGAATGTTTGCGTGAAGGCGGAAGCCATACGATTTATGTGAATCGGCAAGAACAAAAGGTTTCAACCATTCCGCGTCATCGAGAGATTGACGAAATGTTAGCCCGAAAAATTTGTAAGGATTTGGGCGTTTCGATTTCAGTTCACTAAAAACGTAAAAGCCCCGATTGCATCACGCCGTCGGGGCTTTTTTGTGTTTGTAAATTTCTAGTGTTACTCATCGGCTATAGACTAATAGTGTTCATTTTGCGACTATGCAAACATGAACATAAAAATATTATTTGGCAAAAATGTACGCGAATTTCGAGAAGCGAAAGGCTGGTCACAAGATAAGCTCTCGGAAGAATCGGGTTTGCATCGTACTTACATCAGCGGCATTGAAAGAGGATTTAGAAATCCGACTATTGAAATAGTTCACAAAATTTCAGTAGCTTTGCAAATTCAAATTTCAGATTTATTCAAAGAGATAACATGACCGTTTATTCAACAAAAGAACAACTCGAAAAAATTGCACATTATTTAACGGCATATATGAGAATTCCTTATTTTCAAGATGACACCGTGCCAGGGAAAATTATGGAGAAGATTTTTTCATTGGTTCACGATGCCGAATTACTCGATACTTACGATTACGTTGATGTTTGTATTAAAAATAAAGTGGGCTGGCAAATAAAATCGACCAAAAGCACCACGCCTGTCACTTGGAAACGTGCAAAAATTGCCAATGCGATTAAGCTGATTAAACAATCGGAAGAATCTGAAACGGGTTGCCAACAATTAGGCAATGCCATTATTGAATTTTGTAATAGTCACGCAAAAGAAAGTTTAGCTGGTTACAATCTTTCTGAAATCGGGTATTCACGCTTGATTATGTTTCCTGATAATACGGTTGTTTATTTTGAAAGACTAATTGCATCAAAAAATAATCCTGACATTTTCGATAAAAATGATTTTGTTTGGCATTGGTCAAATCCCAAAAAGACAGTCAAAAAAGAACAATTATCAGCGTTGCACGGTATAGATGTGAAAACAGGTAGAAAGGCTTTCGCTTGGCACGGACGCGGTGAAAATCAATTACATTTTAGTAGTGAAAATGATTGGTGGTCCGAAATTGAAAAGCCAACGGAAATTGGTCAAATTAAATTCTCAAAAGATTTTCACGCAATGGCGTTTAAATTATCAACCGAAAAAGTAAGTTGGGATGATTTGGTTTCTTTTTTGAATCGTTCCAGCTGAGTATTCATGCTTTGAATAATGATTTTTGCAAGCAACGGCGGAACCGCATTACCCAATTGTCCCGCCTGTTCATTGTACGAACCAACAAATTCATAGTTATCTGGAAAACTCTGAATTCTAGCCACTTCACGCATTGTTAAAGTGCGAATATCAACAGGATGTCCCCATCGTCCCGAACCAGGATGAAAAACCCAGCGCGTTATAGTTGGCGCAATCATATTTTTAGTAAGTCGTCCGTAGGCTCCGCTATATCCGCCCTTTGTTTGCAAATGAATCGGTAAATCTTTCAAACCCTGTCCTGCTTCTAGTGAAGATAATCGTTCATGCTGTATGGGTTGAAGTTTTCGTGCAATGTGATTGGTTACGGATTCACAATTTCCCCGCATAAATTCTTGATAACTATTTTGAGGTAAAGATGTGTAATGTGTTAATTTTTGCCCTTCGCCGTGTTCAAGACTTGGCAAGTCACCAATGGCATCCCAAACAGTTATGTGTTGAGGATTACTAAAAAATAAATTGTATATTTCACTACTTTTTTTAGATTGTGTGTAATGCGTTGGCAATGGACTTTCAAATTTCAATCCGTATCGATTTGCAATAAAAAAAGCTCTTCTGCGTCTTTGCGGTACACCATAATCGGCGGCATTTAAAACAATCGATGTCACCGTGTAACCTTCATTCTCAAGGCGAGAAATAACTTCCTGAGAATAGGCTTTTTCAAACCCATTTTTCATTTCTGCTACATTCTCCATAAGTATCATTTTTGGTCGCAGCACCTCGCAATAATCGAGAAATGAATTAACCAGTAAATTTTTAGGGTCGTGAAGGTATCTGTTTTTTAATGGCACATTTTTAGAAAAACCTTGGCAAGGCGGCCCACCCACTAGAATGTCTAATTTATTTGTTACGATTCCAACTAAATCCATAAATTCTCTTGGAGGTGTTTGAGTAATATCGATATTTAGGGCTTTTGCTTTTGGAAAATTATGTTTAAATGAAGCGAGATATTTTTTTTCAATATCCAGACCTGCTAATAATTCAAAACCCACCTGTTCAAGACCAATTGAAATACCGCCACAACCACAAAATAAATCGATGGCTTTTTTAGATTTGTACATTTTATAAAATCCATAATTGTTACCAATAGTGTTCATTCTAGTGTAATACTAACTAAAAGACAAACTCGAAATCATTGCTGAAGCAATGGAAAAAGTCGGCAAAGAAGGCGTTATCACCGTTGAAGAAGGTTCAGGTTTGGACAATTCTTTGGACGTAGTTGAAGGGATGCAATTCGACCGTGGTTATTTGTCGCCTTATTTCATCAACAAACAAGAAAGCATGAGCGTCGAATTAGACGACCCAATGATTTTGATTTACGACAAAAAATCTAAAATATCAGTAAGTTCGGACTGCGTTGCAAAATGCGGCTTCAATCGCGGGTTTGATGTTGACGACTGAAGTGATGATTGCTGACGCGCCTAGCGATGACAAAGGTCATGGAATGCCTGATATGGGCGGAATGGGTGGTATGGGCGGCATGATGTAATTTGCTGGCTTAACGCCTTTTTGCTTTGAATGACAAAAGCCCCGATTTGCAGTGATGCGGTCGGGGCTTTTTTGTTATCATGCACCGTTTGAATTTTTCATTTTTAAAGAGGATTTTTATGGAAGTAGTAGCGTTACTTATCGCATTTTCTGTTGCTGTCTGGGTATTTTCTGATGCAAAGGATAGGGGGGTAAGTGGTGGCATTGCGTTTCTTTGGTTTTTGGGGACGTTTGCACTGCTGATTATATTTTTACCTCTTTGGTTAATTGTTAGACCAAAGTTAGAATTTGTGTCGATAGTTAAAACAACCAAATTATGTGTTCACTGTGGAAAATATTACGAAGGTACGCCTTCATTTTGCCCGAATTGTGGGAAAAATATCTGAATTAAAACCAAAAGCCCCGATTGCATCACGCCGTCGGGGCTTTTTTGTATGTAAAAATTCCAAATGTTACTCATCAACTGTAGACTAATAGTGTTCATTTTGCGACCATGCACGCATGAACATAAAAACATTATTTGGCAAGAATGTACGCGAATTTCGGGAATCGAGAGGTTGGTCGCAAGATAAACTTTCGGATGAATCAGGTTTGCATCGTACTTAATATCAGCGGCATT
>JBAXMT010000215.1:0-4146 GCA_037134135.1 Methylococcaceae bacterium
CAGGGCTTGATTTGTATGGTAGACCCTGTAGGACTTGAACCTACGACCTGCCGATTATGAGTCGGATGCTCTAACCAACTGAGCTAAGAGTCCAAATTTTTAATCTGTATCCAAGAAACAACGTAATTGTTCTGAACGAGAAGGATGGCGCAATTTACGCAATGCTTTTGCTTCAATTTGACGAATTCGTTCACGAGTTACATCGAACTGTTTGCCAACTTCTTCTAATGTGTGATCGGTATTCATGTTAATACCGAAACGCATCCGTAAAACTTTGGCTTCGCGTGCAGTTAAACCCGCTAGTACATTCTGAGTAGATTCTTTCAAACCTTCTATTGTTGCAGCTTCCACTGGAGATAATACTTTAGAATCCTCAATAAAATCACCCAAATGCGAATCTTCGTCATCGCCAACGGGCGTTTCCATTGAAATCGGTTCTTTAGCAATTTTTAATACTTTACGCACCTTATCTTCTGGCATTTCCATGCGTTCAGCTAATTCTTCTGGTGTCGCTTCGCGTCCGAGTTCTTGTAAAATTTGACGTGAAATTCTGTTCAGTTTATTAATCGTTTCAATCATGTGAACAGGAATCCGAATTGTTCGTGCCTGATCAGCAATTGAGCGCGTAATCGCTTGACGTATCCACCACGTTGCGTAAGTTGAAAACTTATAACCACGACGGTATTCAAATTTATCTACTGCTTTCATCAAGCCGATATTGCCTTCTTGAATTAAGTCTAAAAATTGTAAGCCGCGATTAGTATATTTTTTCGCAATAGAAATGACTAATCGTAAATTCGCTTCAATCATTTCTCTTTTTGCCCGTCGAGCTTTTGCTTCACCGATGGTCATGCGACGATTTATATCTTTCAATCCAGTAATTGTTGAACCGTATTCAGATTCAATTTCAATCATAACTTTTAACGCTTTGCGTAATTCTTTTTCGCGCTCTTTTACACGTTCGCCATAAATTGGATTAGACAAGCATTTCTCTAACCATGTTGAATTTGTTTCATTATCACTAAATAATGCTAAAAATTCTTTGCGAGGCATACCAGCATAATTACTTACAATTTCGCTAATTAATTTTTCTTGTGTCCGAACAACTGTAATACCGCGAGGAATAATGCCCGCCAACTTTTTTAAATAAGTCGTTGACCATTTAAATTCCATGAATAATTCGGTTAATTTTTCAAATTCTTTTTCCGCTTTATCACTATCGTAACCGTGTTTTTTTAGGACTTCTGAAACTTTTGTTAATTGTAGTCTGAGTGTATCGACTTTTTCTTTAACTTCGTCGTAATTCAAACTTTTAATATCATCTTCACCGCTGTCATCAACCACTACAGCAACACTATCGTCGTCTTCCTCTTCTTCACCATCAACTGCGACATCTGAAATAGGTAACGAAGCAATTAAATTGTCTGGTTCGGACAAGTCAACAAAGCCAGAAATTAAGTCAATTAAGCGAGTATTATTTTCATCAGGGTTTTTTGCAATTTGTGCAACGGCTTCCGCAGGCGGAATAGAATCAAAAGATACAATAAAATCGTTCACTACGAAACAAGAGCGAGCCATCGCTTGTATGATTTGACGTTGCCCTTCTTCAATACGTTTAGCGATTTTTAATTCATCAGCGCGAGTCAGTAATTCAACAGACCCCATTTCACGCATATACATTCGCACAGGATCTGTAGTGCGTCCGAATTCGTTATCAGAAGAGGCTAATGCAGCTACTTCTTCAGCATCTTCGTCGTCGGTAACTACAGCTGCAGAATCAGTAATCAATGAGTCTTCATCGGGTGCGACTTCATGCACCTGAATCCCCATGTTGTTGATCATATTGATAATATCTTCAATTTGCTCGGGATCAGCAATATCACTGGGTAAATGATCATTGACTTCCGCGTAGGTCAAATAGCCTTGAACTTTGCCTTTGGCGATCAATTGTTTTAATTGTGATTGCTGTTGTTCTTCACTCATTATTTATTCGCGCCGGTAATAAAAGATTAACTTTTTGATGCCCTTAAGGGCGATGATTATACTTAAAATGTGCTTGATAAGGCAAACAAAAGCTGTTTTTTTGTCCGATTTACTACGTTATCGGTTCCGATGCTCTTGTTCGCTTATGCTCCATAAAAATGTTAATTTCTCACGCAAAATTGCCATCATTTGTGGACTAATGCCTCTAATCTGTTGCGCCAATCGAAGTTGTAAAATAGCCTGTTGCGTCTCACCAATAGCAAAATAATAATCCGCCAAATAACGATGTGATTCCGCTGGTTGATTCAAATCACCATACGTTTGAGCAAGTAATTGTGAAAAAACGGGCAATTTTTGAGTTTTCAACGGCAACGAAAGCAATAAATTTTTCGCCGTATTTGGATCGCCTGTTTTTAACAAAGCACTGACATATTCCAATTTCATCGCATGATTATCAGGAAATTGTGCTGTTAATTTTTGATAGCGTGTTAATGCAAGTTTGTAATTACTCGATTCTAAAGCAGTTCGTGCCAATGCTGCCGCGTAATGCGATTGTTCTGGATTATTTTTTATTAAACCTTGGAAAATAGCTTCGGCGCCCACAAAATTTTGTGTTTTTAATGCTAATAATCCTAAACCATATTGGGCAACTGTGCGCTGTTCAGCTAATCCTTGATTCAGTCGTGCTTGTAAAATTGCATGAATTTCATTGTCATTTTTGCTGAGTAAAACGTGTAGTTTCGTTTTGATAAGTTGATACGTTAATGAATCTGGATATTGTTTATACGGGTAATTATCTGCTCGTCCGCGTGAATCTGAAATCCGCGAAGCCGTCACTGGATGTGTGCGTAAAAATTCAGGGATATTTTGTCCAGCATAGCGCGTCGATTGCTGCAATCGTTCAAAAAATGTCGGCATACTACGCGGATCATAAGTTGAATTCGATAACGTTTGCATTCCAACTCGATCGGCTTCGGCTTCGTGTTCGCGGGTAAAATCAATTTGAAATTGAACGCTACCTGCTTGAATTGCCATGATTGCTGCTTGTCCAGCTGCTGCGGATTGTGTACCCAGTAAAATCGCGCCTAACGTTGCTGCCGCCATTGGAATTGATAATCGGGAACTCGATTCATAAGAACGATACAAATGGCGTTGCGTGACGTGGGCAATTTCATGAGCCATAACCGATGCGAGTTCACTTTCTGCTTCTGTCATTAAAATTAACCCAGAATTCACACCGATATAACCACCAGGACCTGCAAAAGCATTGATGTCATTTTCTAAAACGACAAAAAAATGGAATGGATAACTCGGTGTATCACTGTTAGCAACTAATTTTTCGCCAATTGTTTGAATATAATCTTGAACTTCACTGTCTTGGTTGATTTCGACTTGGCTGTGTAAACTACGAAAAAAAGCCTCACCATATTGTTTTTCTTCTGCTGGACTGATTAAAGCTCCTGCCGAATCTCCCATATCAGGCAATTCTATTTTGTTCAGTTCAAGCGCGTAAATTGGGGTTGGAGCTATCATCAATCCTGTCAAAATGAATCGTTTCCAAAATTCTCTGTTCATGAATTTATAAACCGTCAATCACTGTTCGCAATTCACTTGCGGATAATTCGCCAGCATGATGATAAACAACCAGCCCAGTAGAATTGACGACAACAGTGTAAGGAATTGCACTAACTAAATTACCGAGTTTTTTTGCCAAATCAAATCCCGCCCAATCACCCGAAATTAACAGTGGATAATTCACGGCGTTTTTGTTGTTGAATTGTTTAACCGCTTCAATGTCGTCAAGCGCAATTCCGACAAATTGTACTTTTTCGCCAAATTCAGTTTGCAACGCCATAAACGCTGGAATTTCTTTTAAACATGACGGACACCACGTCGCCCAAAAATTCAGCACAATAATTCTGCCATTCCACTCCGTTGAAGAATGTGGCACGCCGTTCAAATCGGGAAATGAAAATGTTGGCAACGGCATCGGTTGCTGTTCGGCTTGCCATTGATTAAACATCCGAACGCCAATGCCTGCCGTCAATGCCAATAACGCAATGATAAAAATAATTTGTACGGTTTTCATATTTGATGGATTCAAAATTACAAAACAAAATCCGTCGCAACTAAACTGCTCACGCCGTTGAGTTGAATTGAGAA
>JBAXMT010000216.1:0-4119 GCA_037134135.1 Methylococcaceae bacterium
GGGTCAGTCGAAGCCACCACTAGAACGCGATAGCGTTTAGTGGTTGGTAGTTCACCAATAGCTCCAGACAGAGCCGCTGCGTGGTCAAATTTGGGCGATGTGTTTGCGTTGAATGGGGATGAACGCAAAGCGGTTGCTTGTTATGCGAATACTTATCGGTTTTCAAAAGATATGGCAAGGACGCATCAATTCATGAAAAAAATGAATGCGGCTGAAGATGTGCCAGCGTTGAAACAAGCCAGAGATGGTGCGATGAATTGGGCGCAAAAAGTTTATCCTGAGTTGTTGTGATTTGGTGATTGAAAATGAGAGTTAAAGAAGAATTTAAAAAATCAGGCTATTTTTGGCTTCCATCTACATCAGATAATAAGATAACAGGCACGCTTTCAATATCTGACAGTGGGCGTATTGAATTGGAATACGTCGGACAATTACAAATGGATATGAATGACGCTATCAATAACCATCAAGTAGATAAAATTGTTGGACGAACTGAAGATGGTCAATTTGTTACTTTAGAAAAATGTCTTTTTTTAAATAAAAATCTATCAATGTTTGGTGATGAAATATCGAAGGGGTTAATTCAAGCAAATAAAATTTTTATTGGCATAGGTTGTGAAGAAAATGAATTACCGCACTTTAATACAGTCTTATTTTCTGTGGAAGGCATTGATGAATGGGTTGGAATTAGTGGAATTGAAGCATTCATCGAAAATGGAACTCAAAACGCGACAATTAGCTATAACCGTCCAGAAGATATTGCTATAAATCTTGATAATGGAATGCAATTATCAATTACATTCGCACCAAGTCTGTTTAATCAACCTAAAACAGAAATCAAAATAATTCAAAAAACATATTTCAAATTGGTTTGCACCGAAGAAAAAGAGCTGAATGAATTTATCTCCGTTATGCACAAAATCACGACATTACTGTGTTTGGGTATCGACGAAATAGTATGTTTGGATAGTGTAGAAGCTACCTCGAACAATCATTATCAAAATTTCGGCGATATAAAAAGAAATATTCCGATCAAAATTTATTATCAAAGTCTGCCGTACTCAAGCACTGTGCCTAAAATTGAATTCCATCAAATGTTATTTACATTTGGTTGGATTAAAAACAACTTTGCAGAAATTATTAACAATTGGCTAAATGCTTATGAGACGTTGTATGTCGTTTTTGATTTATATTTTTCGACAAAAATGGAACATCAAAAATACTCAGATGGCAAATTCTTAGCATTAGTTCAGGGCTTAGAAACTTATCATAGAAAAACATCTACACAGAAACTGATGCCAGAAAATGAATTCAATGAATTGGTGGAAAAAATTGTTAGTCAATGTCCAGAAAATAATAAAAAGTGGTTGGAAGGAAGGCTAAAACATGGCAATGAAATTAACCTTAGAAAAAGAATTGAGAACGTTTTAGAGCCATTTAAAAATCTTATTGGCAACTGTAAAACGCAAAAAAAATTAGTTGGCAATATAGTTGCGACAAGAAACCATCTGACTCATTACGAAGAATCATCAACATCAGTAGTTGAAGGAATCGATCTGTATTTTCTTTGCCTAAAAATGGAAGCTATATTTCAATTGCACTTTCTCAGTGTATTAGGTTTTTCAACAGAAGAAATTAAATCTATTTTTGATAGCACCAAATTACAGAGAAAATTGCAATCATGAAAATCAACCAACTAGAACTTTTCAACTTTCGCTGTTTTGAGCGTTATTCGTTGAAATTTGCAGACCGTTTTACCTTGTTGATTGGTGATAACGGTAGTGGTAAAACAGCAATTTTAGATTCGCTCACCATTGCGGCTAGTGCATTTTTGTTAGGAATTGATGAAATCAAACCCACAGACAAACGCACAATGACTGTTGATGATATACGCTACAAAGAACTCAGAATGGGACAATCACCCATCAAAGAACTGGTTGTTATGCAATCAATTATTCATGCAAAAGGCATAATCAATAATCAAAATATAGATTGGACAATATCTGATCATCTCGGAAAAGACAGCATAGAAAAAGTAAGTGACTTAGTTAAATCACTAACTAGCGAAAAAACAAATCAAAACACTTTATTTCCTGTAATTGCTTATTACGGAACGGGGCGATTATGGATAAAAACAGGCAACGAAATTGATACTTTGCCGCCTAGTTCGCGCTTGCGCGGCTATGAAGGGTGTTTGAATACAGCCTCTAATTTAGAGAAATTATTTCGTTGGTTTAAAACGCAAGAATTAGCAGCACTGCAAAAAGGTGAACGTCGTCATGTATTAGAAGCAGTGCGTGAAGCCATTGTCAGTATGATTTCTGACGCGCAAAAAGTTTTTTGGGATATTGATTTAGATGAATTAGTGGCAGAAGTCACCATTCGCGGCAAGTTACAAACATTGCCATTTCGTTTGTTAAGTGACGGTTATCGTAACTTAATTGGCATGGCAGCAGATATTGCTTACCGCATGGCGACGTTAAATCCGCAATTAGAAACCAATGTTATTAAGCAAACTGAAGGTATTGTGTTAATTGACGAAATCGATCTGCACTTGCATCCAAATTGGCAGGGAGTGGTAGTTGATAGGTTGTTAAATACTTTTCCGAAAGTACAATTTGTTGCCAGTAGCCATTCACCGTTTATTATTCAATCTCTGT
The DNA here is from genome assembly GCA_037134135.1 of Methylococcaceae bacterium. Taxonomy (GTDB): domain Bacteria; phylum Pseudomonadota; class Gammaproteobacteria; order Methylococcales; family Methylomonadaceae; genus UBA10906. The sequence continues at coordinate 2,661 of JBAXMT010000216.1, forward strand.
ATCATCGAAAAGATTGTTTTCTGTGGGATTTAGAAAAAAATCAGGCATTGGAAATTACCAGCAAAAGCATTGAAGACATCTCCGAAGACCAGCAAGGTGTAGAGGTACCGCAACAAAGCCGCCGATTTTTGGCAATGGAAAAAGCAGCCGAAAATTATTATCGCGTTTTAAAACAAATTCCATCTGCGAGAGAAGATGAAAAACGAGTTTTAAAACAGCGGTTAGATGAGTTACTGATGCCGTTCAGCGATGACCCCGCGTTTCAAGCATTTTTAAAAATGGAACGATTGGCAGCGGAGGCTTAATTCATGCGACCTGTAGAACGTGGCGATGTACCGATTGATGAAAATGGCAATGCTATTCAATTCAAAGAATATAGCGATGCTCGAAATTATTTAATTAAGAGGTTAGGTGATTATTGTTCATATTGTGAAAGTCCTTTACTTGCACCAGCAGTTGAACACATCCAGCCCAAAAGTTTGGAACTCGCATTAAAAACTCAATGGGATAACTTTTTGTTAGCCTGTCCATTTTGTAACAGTATTAAAGGCAACAAACTGATTAACGCGAGTAATTTTAATGAGTATTTTTGGGCTGATTGCGACAATACCTTTCGCGCTTTTTGTTATGAAAAAGACCGTGCGCCGTCTTGTGATTTAACGTTGAACGTGACGTATCAGAAAATTGCTCAGAATACGCTTGAATTGACGGGTTTAGACCGTGAACCAACTCACAAAAAATTAACAGAAAAAGATAGACGTTGGATAAAGCGCAATGAAGCCTGGTCAAAAGCAGAATTAGCCATAAAACGCCTAAATCAACAATCCACCGATTTAATGCGCGAACAAATTATTGATGCTGCGACCAGTACAGGCTTTTGGTCAGTTTGGATGACAGTGTTTGCGGATGATGTTGATATGCGACAGCGGTTGATTTCAGAATTTCGTGGTACGAGTGCAGAATGTTTTGATGCTGCCACGGAAGCTATTCTTAGAAATGGTGGGCAAATTTGAATATCTATCGAATACCGTTTACTTCCTCACTCGACTTGTTCATCACCATAATTAAAAGGTCGGCAATTTCTTCGGCATATTTGAATAACTGCATCTTTTCATTATGAAATAAATGTATTCCAAGACCTTTGCTTAACATGACTTCAAATTGATTTGTAATCAATATATTGCCGTCTATAATGGTATCGCTCACACTGAGTTCTCGATAACGTGTAAGTGTTTTACAACATTCGTGTGCCAGTGGGGTTAGTTTAATCGCTATGTCTGGATACATATCTTCGGCAATCGATTCATTCAACACAAAGTCAATGCCATAAGGGAGCAATTCAAAACGATACAAAAAATAGATGCATCATTGCCAGCCAAGTTTTTCAAATATACTCTTTCGTCGGCTGCTTCATAAATTCCTTCAATTGCTTTAGGTTCCGAATTGACAACAGGTCGGG
>JBAXMT010000217.1:0-4113 GCA_037134135.1 Methylococcaceae bacterium
GTTTTTTTGTATAACGCCACATCGCCAACCGCTAATGCGCCCAACGTTTCGCCGTGATAACTGTTTTCGAGTGTAATAAATTTGGTTTTTCGTGATTGCCCGCGATTTTGCCAAAAATGAAAACTCATTTTCAACGCGACTTCCACCGCTGCCGAACCGTTATCGGCATAAAAACAACGCGATAATCCAGCGGGTGTAATCGCCACCAATTTTTCGGCGAGTTCAATCGCGGCTTCGTGGGTAAAACCAGCAAAAATAACGTGTTCTAAATTATCGAGTTGCGCTTTGAGTGCGGCGTTAATAATCGGATTGGCATGACCAAATAAATTCACCCACCACGAACTAATCGCATCTAAATAATGGTTGCCTTCAAAATCTTCCAACCACACGCCATGCCCCGATTTAATGGGAATCAGCGGCTGCGTTTCGTGGTCGTGCATTTGCGTACACGGGTGCCATAAAACAGCTAAATCTCGTTGCGATAAAAGCGAATTTTTCATTTTAAAATTCTCCAAAATTAAAAACCGCCCTCCAGTTTTCACACCAGAGGACAGCTTTCATTTTACAACCTTCCACGATTATGTTGAAAGTAGTGCGAAAAAATCAACCAGTTAAAAAAGTCGAACATCGCGCATTAAAACAAATCCTTCATATCTTTAAAAAATTGGGCTTTTGTCTGACGTTCATTTGAGCAGGTTGTTGATCTGTCGATTAAATTGAGTTTTTCAAATTCAGCTTTACTAATAACGCCGATTTCCTTGACGAAAATAGAATCCAATTTACTCAAATCCAGTTTAATTTGTTCACCGTGTCGAGCAAATAATTGTCGGATTACTTCATCACGTGGCAACGGTTTGGCGGTTTGTTTTTGCAAGTCGGTTTTACGAGTAATGTCCAATTCTCCCGCAATAGCTTTGTTAATCAACGCATTCAAATATGCTAACGGCGATTTAATGCCGCCTTTACTCAACGCCACTTTTAGCATCATCAAAATAATTAACTGCGTGGCAACAGGAACTTTAGCGAGCGATTTTTGCGCGATAACTCGTTGTTGTGGATTCAATTCAGCAATATCGACTTCAATTTCAGAATATCGAACCGGTTCATTTGCTTCAATGATAGCGGGAATCGGCGTTTCAGCGATTTTCTGGCAACAATTTTCAACAAAAATTTCCGGCACATCGTCTGTTGTTTTTTCTTTTTTTGTTAAAGATTGTTCAATATTTACTAAAGATTTTTCATTTTTTGTTAAAGCGACGGCGATTTTCCCGTCGGGCAAAATCCCGTCGGACTTTTTGCGGTGTGGTGATTTGGCGGGTTTTTCAGCCATATCAGGAAGCGCGATAAACCAATTCGTTCGACCGGAACTTTCGCGTTCATAGCGGGCAAAACCAACTTCTTGCAGTTTTCGGAGGGCTTTGTACGCGGTGCGTTCGCACACGTTAATCGCGGTGGCAATATCTTGAGCGCGTAATTTCCACGTCGGCGGCTTCGTCAGCAAATAATTTAAGACGACACTATCGCGCGGTTTTAAGTCGTCAAAATTACGATTGAAATCAAATAGGAAATTAGGCAGGGTGGTGAAGTTTTCGGTGCAGATTGGGCGGGTGATGTTTGCAGTTGTCATGTTAGTCTTCTAGTAAGTTATAACTTAATCAACACGATGCAAAACGTGGTGACTGGACTGAATTAAGGGTTCGCATAACGGGAACTAGAATCAAAGACCGCCAAGCCTTTCGGCTTCCCCTAATTCAGCCAGACATAATGAACTGAAATAGAACTAGATTCTAAAATTTATCGAGATGCGAAACCCGTTTTTGCTATGTCAGCAAGTCGAAAAGGATAAGGTTTAAATGCTAAAAGGTCAATGTTTATGATGATTTTCATCGTGTGTCAACGGTTTGGAGTTTAAGATTGCGCTGTCGCGCGGTTTTAAGTTGTCAAAATTACGATTGAAATCAAATAGGAAATTGGGCAGAGTGGTGAAGTTTTCGGCGCAAATGGGACGGGTGATGTTTGCAGTTGTCATTTTAGAAGCCTTTATTAAGTTTGAACCAATCGACACGATGCTAAACGTGGGCGACTGGAGAGCTAAGGGTTAGCATAACGGGAAATAAAGAAACCGCCAAGCCTTTCGGCTTCCCCTAACTCAGCCAGTCATAATGACAAGTTTTGAATTAGTTCGGGGCGTATTATTTTTTAACCGAGATGCTAAACTCGTTTATTTGCTATCGCTAGCAAGCGATGCAAAGGATAAGGTTTAAACACTAAAAAATCAACCTTTCTCAACAAAAACAATCAATCAATGCTGTAAATGTGTAAAAAACCATTCGAGCAAACGAATGCTCATAATTATCGAACCAATCGTCCCACCTTCCTTTCGGAAAGCAGGGCTTTTTCTCATAACACGGTAAACGGGTGATAATCATCACTAAATATAATAGATAAGTGGGAATGAGCATTTACGCGGCTTACAGCCCGAATCGTTAGTCGTAGGAACTAATCTCATTAGTCGTAAGCACTAACCTCGTTAGTCGTAGAGCATAAGATAACTAGTCAAATCCGACTAATTATTTAAATTTCGAATTAGTTAAATTCGACTAATAAAATGGTGAATTTTTTTCAATTTGTGATATATTTATTCGGCAAATTCAACTAACGATTAAGGGGGTGAATGTGACTATTCACATTGAAGAAACGCATCGAGTTATGAACGATTTGACTGGCGAATTGATGTCAATGACGACAGTAACAACCGACATAAATTCAGTTCCAACAGAACCAAATTATTTAAAGCTCTACGTTGACGATTTAGGATTGCTCAATAAATTGTCAGGAGGCGAAGCTCGCGCATTGATTCATATTGCAGCAATCGCTAATTACGATGGTGAAATTGTATTGCCGTTGCTGATTAAAAAACGAATTGCAGAAAAAGCGGAGGTTAAGGTTCAAGCGATTAGTGACACGATAGTAAAACTTATCAGCAAAGGCATTCTAAAACGAATCGGTTCAGCCGTTTACATGCTCAATCCTGATTTGTTTGCGCGAGGTAAGTGGCGTGTCATTCGGGAACAACGCAAAGCCTTTCAATCGATTACAACGTACTACCCAAACGGTGCGAAACAAACGATGACGCAGATTGTCGAAACCAGCGAAGAATCTTATCCAAATCCAACAGCTGAAACTATCGCCGAAATCGTTCCTGAAGAACCCCCAACCGAAGACGAACCACAAGCCCCGTCAGATTAACCACAACAAAAAAGCCCCACTCCGTTCCAACATTAGAGCAAATCCCCCAGCCTTTCAGGCTGCCCCCTTCAAAAAGGGGGCGAAAGATTAAAAAGCAACTTGCTTTTGATTTTAATGGTTTTCCCCCTTTTTGAAGGGGGAGCGCGAAGCGCAGGGGGATTTGCTTGAATTCCCCACAACAAAAAATCCCCACAACTTCACAGCGGCAGGGCTTTTTGTTGTTCAAATCACCAAACCTTCGCGGCAAAACTTTCTTCGTTTCGCAACTCCAAATGCTCACCATTTTGACCAATAACATACAGCCCTTTTCTAACAGAATACACAGCGACATTTTCGGGAATTACCATGCCTGCTACCGCGCCTAAAATTCGATAACCACTGTAATGTGGCATCAAACGCTTCATTTTTTCTAAACGTTTGAGATGGTCATTCACGTCATCAATACTCAAATTGCTTTTACACTCAATCACAACGGCATCGTCATTGTTCACCACCAACAAATCAATTTCTAAACCTTCTCCATCGCGTTTAACTGAAATATTTTGATGCACTTCGTGAACATCAATGCCGCGTTCTCTAAACAATTTCACCGCCGCTGGGCGAACAGCTTCTTCAACAAACTCCCCTAAACGGTTTGTTAGACGGCCTATACTTTTGTTCACCTCTTTGATTTCACGTTGTAACACTGTTTGCTCTGCTTTGAATTCTTCGTGTGATTTAGCCAAACCACGCAAAATTGCCCAAATCTCATCGGCTTCTACACTCATTTTTCATTTTCCCCGTTAATTTCAAAACCAGCCCAAATCATACCACAACAAAAAAGCCCGCCCCCTTCTCTCAAAAGGGACGGGCTTCACATCACAT
>JBAXMT010000218.1:0-4108 GCA_037134135.1 Methylococcaceae bacterium
AATTGGTCTTCCAAAAAATGTTTATTTACTTCCATTCTGTCAAATGGTGCAACGATGTCTTCTTCATCAATAATGTCGTGATAATTTAAAACTAAAAAGTGTCCATCTTTACTGTGTGCAAAAGGACTAAACGCCAAAAGTAGAGATAATAAAATGGCGAATTTGAAACTTTGAAACATGTTCATTTAGGTGCGCTCAATTCTAAGAAACGACGAGAGTTATTGATAACAGGCGGCAAGCTATCCATTTTAATTTGGAATTTGAGTTCGATAGACGACGGTGATTTTGATGCCGCAGCAGGATTTTTTGGTGTGGGTACATTTTTTAAAGTTGAAGTGGGTGTTGACGATTCATCATCGTCAAGCAAATCAATGTCATCTTCAGCAGGAACATTACCATCGTGAACAAGATATTCACGTCTTTGTTGATAAGCATTTTTGATGAAATTATATTTATCCGATGCCGCTTCATTGACCATTTTTTCTGTTCCCATCAAAGTGGCACGAGTGTTTGTGACATCTAATGCCCTTACTCCAGTGGTTGCAGCTGTTACGGCAACGCCACCACCAAATAAAAATGTGTAACTGAATGGATTAAATAGCGCATCGCCTAGCATTCCAGCCATTTCACGCGGCGAACTAGGTCCAGCAAATGGCAACATTAAAAAATCACCTGTAGGAACTCCCCAAAATCCTAGCGTTTGCCCAAAATCTTCGTTATGTTTTGGCAAATCTATCATCTGAGCAACATCGACAACCCCTAATCCACCCGCTGTCGTATTTACAATAAAACGACTTGCATCCATGCCGCTTTGTGCCATTTTAAATTGCAATAAATCGTTCACCGTTACGCCAATATCATTGATATTACTAAAAAAATTGGTAACACCTTTTTCAACAATGTCAGGCGTTGCCCACATATAACCTTTCGCAATCGGCTTTAAAATAGCCTTATCTAAATTTTCATTGAATGAATACATACCTCGATTAAAATTTTCAAAAGTATCTTTTTTAGGCGCAGTTGTTTCTTTAACTTGCGTTGTTGAACAAGCGACGCTGAGAAGCACAAAGCTTGTCGTGAAAATTTTCCATAAAGTCATAATTTTAGAAGGAGCAAGGGAAGTTTTCGTTAAGGTGACTATTTTACGGATTTCTTAGAATGACGTGTAATTTCGTTGTTACGAGTCCATGTTATTTGACGATAAATCAACTTGTTCTTGTAAATCTAACCAAATCATTTCAGCATCTTCCAATGATTTATCAATTTGTGCTTTTCGTTCTAAAACTGTTTTTAAACGAGCTTTTTCGCTGTCAGCATAAATTTTTTCATCCGCTAATTGTGTTTCTAAATCACGTTGTTCGACGTGATATTTTTCCATTGTGGCTTCGGCTTTTTTTAACGCATCAAGCAACGGTTTTTGTTTTTGACGACGTTCAGCATCTAATTTTCGTTGGTCTTTGCGAGAAACATTGTCAGCTTTTTCAGGTTGATTTTGCGCTTCATTATTTCGTTTTTGTTCCGTCAACCACGCCCGATAATCGTCCAAATCGCCATCAAATGGAATGACTTTTTCATTGGCGACTAAAAGCAGCGTATCTGTCACGGAACGCAGTAAATGTCTATCGTGCGACACCACAACCATCGCACCTTGAAAATCTTGTAATGCGACGCTCAACGCATGACACATATCTAAATCTAAATGATTTGTCGGTTCGTCGAGTAACAATAAATTCGGATTTTTATAAACAATTAACGCCAAAACTAAACGCGCTTTTTCACCACCTGAAAAGGGTTGTACTTTTTCAATAACTTTATCGCCACAAAAATCAAACCCGCCCAAAAAATTACGCAATTCTTTTTCAGTCGCTTGTTTATCAATTTGTTGAAAATGCCAAAGCGGGCTTTCGTCGAGGTGTAATTGTTCGAGTTGATGTTGCGCGAAATAACCCATATTTAGCGCGTCGGCTTCTAAACGTTTGCCAGATAACAGCGGCAAAGTTCCCGCTAAAGTTTTTAATAAACTGGATTTTCCTGCACCATTTGAACCAAGTAAACCAATTCTATCGCCTGCGGCAATCGTCAAGGTTACGTTTGGTAAAATCACCTTTTGGTCATAACCAATCGTTACGTCGTCCAGCGACAATAATGGATTTGGCATTTTTTTCGGAGCAGGGAATGTGAAATTAAACGGCGAATCAACGTGCGCCATCGAAATCAATTCCATCCGCTCTAACGCTTTAATGCGACTTTGCGCTTGACGGGCTTTCGTCGCTTGCGCTTTGAATCGAGTCACAAAACTTTGAATGTGAGCAATTTCGCGTTGTTGTTTTTGATACGCGCCTTGTTGTTGCGCTAATTTTTCGGCTCGCATTCGTTCAAATGCGGAATAATTTCCCGTATAAATTTCAGCTTGTCCTTGTTCAATGTGAACAATATGGTCGGTAATTGTGTCGAGAAAATCACGGTCATGCGAAATTAAAAGTAACGTTCCCGTGTAATGACCAAGCCAATCTTGCAACCATAAAACCGCGTCTAAATCCAAATGGTTCGTGGGTTCGTCGAGCAACAAAACATCGGAACGACACATTAACGCTTGCGCTAAATTCAGCCGCATTCGCCAGCCGCCCGAAAAAGAACTGACGGAATTTTCCATTTTTGGGGCGGTGAAACCTAAACCATCAAGCAATCGAGCCGCACGCGAATTCGCACTATAACCACCAATCACATCTAACGCGGCGTGCAATTCAGCTTGTTTTAAACCATCGTGCGCTTGTTCCGCGATGTCTAATTGTTTTTGAAGTTGGCGTAATTCCACGTCGCCATCCATAACGTAATCGAGCGCGGAACATTCGACCGCTGGCATTTCTTGCGCGACATGAGCCACCGCTAAATTGGGCGGCATGGTGAAATCTCCTTCATCCGCATGAAGTTCATTTTTTACCATCGCAAACAAACTGGATTTTCCCGCACCATTCGCGCCTGTAAAACCAATTTTTTGTCCGTTATGCAACGTAAAAGAAGCGTTTGAAAATAAAATTCGTGTGCCGCGTCGAAGCGTGATGTTTCTAAAATTAAGCATTTTGGGTTACGCCGCTCGATCAATCATTTGTTCAGCTTGTTTAGCAAATGCCGCCAAATCGCCACTTTTTACAGTTTCGCGGGGAATGACTAAAGCGGTGCTTAAACTAATATAAATATAAACATAATGCTTACTGTATTCGACGCGCACCAAATCTGACCAAAGCATTTTGTGTTTGCCACTCGGTGATTTTTCCAACAAATACTGCGCTTGTGCTGGGTCAATTGTGAGCGTGTAAGTACCAAACATCGCATTTTTTTCTTTGTATGTATAATTTGCGAGAATTTGACGACGTAAATCGAGCATCATAACTTTTGGCGATAACCAACCCCAAAGTGCCGCGATTACGACAATGTACGCCGCAGAATTTTTGTCGCCATAATAAAAATAATAAAAACCACCAATCAATCCCATTACAGCGGGTACAAGCCAACGGTTTTTGCGGATATTACTTTGGATGTCTTCGTTACGGGTAAATTGCACTTCATTGAAGTGGATTAAGTCGTCTTCGCGGAATTCATATTCAATTTCAAACATTTTTTATTTTTATAATTTAGGTGAAAAGTAAAAGGTGCGGGCATTATAACGAATCATTAGCGGTGTGACTGATTTTGCATTCGCTGAAATTATGAAAAAGTTTATCGTTGATAACTTTTTACTTTAATGCGAATTAAGAGCTAAATTCGCTAGTTGAAAATCAAGGGGTTAGAATTTACTAAAGGCATAAAACTAAAAGCCGATATTTTTAACTGTTTGATTTGACTACTAAATGAAATTTCAGCTCTTAATTCGCATTTTATTTGACCTATATTTTTAAATTGGAGAATCAAATGGGCGTTCTAATTTTTGTTGTAATAGTATTATTTTTAGTCGGCGGATTGTTCATTTTGCTACGTTCCGCAAACAGTCACAAACTTCCGACAGGCATTAAATCACAACCTTATTTCAATGATGAAGATTAATAACTGCGTTATTATAATGCGAATTAAGAGCTGAAATTTCATTTAGTAGTCAAATCAAACAGTTAAA
>JBAXMT010000219.1:0-4067 GCA_037134135.1 Methylococcaceae bacterium
TATGCACGGCTTTCCTTTATACAGCACCAGCGGTTTTCATAATGAGAATTGCTGGATGTCGTGCATTGCCTTTAACTAAACTGCCATCAGCCGCTTTTTCAAAGCGTTTTGCGCCAAGCGTCACGGCTTGATATAAACGAACTCGATTGCCGATAATTGTTGTTTCTCCAATTACAACGCCTGTGCCGTGGTCGATAAAAAAACTTTCACCGATTTTTGCGCCTGGGTGAATGTCGATGCCTGTTGCAGAATGCGCTAATTCAGTAATCATTCGAGCTGTTAATGGCACACCGAGTTGATATAAAACGTGTGCCAATCGTTGGTGAATCATGGCGTGAATACCTGGATAACAAACTAACGCCTCATCAGGTGTACGAGCAGCAGGATCGCCTTGATAAGCAGCTTGAATATCGGTATCGAGTAATTTACGAATGCGGGGCAATTGTGCGGCAAATTTGCGAACAATGGTTTTAGCATCGTATTCAGTGAGTTGAGCAATCTCTTTTTGTTCAGACATAAAATGCAATTCACGACTAATTTGTTCATGCAAATCGCGTAACGCAGTGTCTAAGGTATTACCAACAAAATAATCAATTCCTTCATCGCGTAAATCTGGGCGACCTAAACGATTGGGAAACAATGCGCCGCTTAAATTTTCTAAAATGCTGGCAAGTGTTTTTCGAGACGGTAATTTTGGAGGCTTGTTGAGTCTTTCGCGGGTTTCAAGCGATTGCACTCGAATGTCGTGAAGCTGTTTGACTAATTTTTCAATTCCCCAATCGGTTTTGTTGCTCATTTTTTAAATCCGCTTTTTTGTTGTGTTGCAAAGCATCTTAATGAAAACCCAATGACGTGTGAAACGGTATTATTAGATAGCACTATCTAAAAAAAAGATATTTAATTCATTGATATTTATATCTATTTTTATCGTTTTCAAAACCTCAAAAATTCTTTTAGTCTTTGCTACGCCGTGCTACTGCACATTTAATTTCCACTCTCAAAAAAGGCTAAAATTATGAACACAAAAAACATTAAACTGCTTGCAGGTATGAGCTTATTAACAGTCTCGTTACCGACATTTTCCGCAGAAGAAATCAAAACGACAGGGAATCGTTATGGCAATCCAACGCTTTATTTATCAGATATTAGCTCTGCAAAAGCGTGGTACAACGTGAGCAAAAATAAGGATGAAAATGGCAAAAAGCCTGTCATTATTGATGTGCGCCGTGTTGAAGAATATATTGCGGGGCATCCCATTGGTGCATTGAGCATTCCATTCCCGCACGTTACGGGAAGCCCTGCAAAAGCTGATGATTCTGAAAATGGCTACATTGGTTACAACGTTTCTGTTGATTCTGAGGTGGGATTTTTAGCTACCGATGGCAAAGATGGTGTTTTGCCAATTGAAGATTTTGTTGCACACGTTAACCGATTCGTAAAAGATAAAAGTCAACCGATTTATCTTTTGTGCAAAACAGGACACCGTAGCGTTCAAGCCGCTAATGCACTGGTTAAATATGGCAATTACACGCAAGTCAAGAACATTTGGGAAGGCTATGAAGGTCAACCAAAATATGCTTACACGGGTGCAATTCCAACAGTTAGTTCAGGTGATGCGACAACTCCTTACAAATTTGTGCAACTGGATTTAAACCACGATGGTATTTTTGATAACAACGACAAAGATGGTTGGGCGTTTTATCAAGGTTTGCCGATTGAAACGAAGTTAGTGAAATCAAAATTATTCAATCCAGCGTTGTACAACGTTAAAAAGTAATTTTCATACGCAATAAAAAACCGCTTCTTGTGTTAAAACAGGAAACGGTTTTTTACGTTTAATTAAAATCAAAAACGATGTGACCAAGCCGCTTGCAATGAAACTTGGTACATTTGTAAATCAATTTCTTGCGTTGGACTTAACGGATTTTTACCTGAAACTGATTGCGTCGGCGAATACATCAAACCTAAACTGAGTTCATCTTGCTTTGTCAGCTCATGACTTAAACCCGCCGTAATATGCCATTGCTGAACACCAGGCGCGAGAGTGTTAAACAACACTTGCGAACTTTGAATCGGTTGCTCACCGTAACTAAATCCGCCACGCCACGTCCAGGTTTGATTTTGTTTCCATTGCACACCAAATTTATAAACCGTCATATCTTGCCAGCCAAAACCTGCACCGCCATTGTTACCTAATTTTGCGGTTTGCAAATTGGGCAATAACGAATTTCCCACCGATGCAACAGAGCTATAATTGATATGTTCAACGTCAAATGCGGTGGTTAAACCATCTTGAATTTCCCATGCAATTCCGCCATTAAAACTTTCTGGAATATCAAAATCGCCTTGTTCAGCAAATAAACCTTGGTAATAACTAAACGGCGACATGAAAATGCGACTTTTATACGAAAAGCCTAATTTTACATGAGGTAAAACTTCTGCTTGTGTGCCAACTCGAACACCTGCGCCGTAAGAATAATCACGCCCCGAATTAGATAAATTTCCCGCGTCACTTGAAAAACCACCGAATGCACCTAAGCCTTTTGCTTTAAACGATTGGACTGCGAAGATTGGTGCGATACCAAGTGAAAATTTTTGGTTATAAAAACTTTTTGCATAACTTGGCACAATGAAAGCCTGCATCAAATCAATTCCCGTTTTGCCGCCGCAAAATGAACCGCCTGCGCTACCTGGTGGGCAAAAGTTTTTATTGTCAAAATTACGATAGGTCGTATTCATGCCTCCATTTCCGTAAAGGGTCACTCCGACTGTTTGCGTGTCATCTAAACGATGATTCCAACCGACTGTTGGTACGACAAAATAATCGTCACCACTTTCGCGCGTGCCTGGTGCTAAAGGAAACATATCTTGCGGCGACCCCGTCGGCATTCCGCTTACGGTGTATTCACGATGAGGACTGAATAATTCAAGTTCTAAATCTAGTCGATTATCAACAAACGCCATACCCGCAGGATTTACAGCCGCTGCAACCGCATCTTGTGAAAGTGCTGCGCCAACGCCGCCCATCGATTTATTACGAACGCCATAACCGTGTGCAAAATAACCGTTAGTTGCTTGCGCGAGTGTCGGTGACAAAACTAGGACTGCAACAGTCGTTTTTAATAAAGGGAATTTCATGTTTTCTCCCGTTTTTTAAGAACGAACAATAATCGGTTGTTGCTCAGTGATGAGATTCTCGTAATAACTGCCTTCAACAAATTCAAAACCGCTATGACGTGCCAAAATTTCCGAGTTTTTACCGTCAATTTGTCGCAAAATACCTTTGCCAGAATTTGTTGAAATGATTCGTTTTAGTGAATGCAATCTTGTTAACGAATTTGTACCATTTGCCGTTTCAATTTGACGAGCTGACAGACTAACGAAGTCAGGTGTTAATTTAAAAATGAGTTCAGCGGCGTGTTTATCTGAAATTAAATGGTCAAAACGTAAAGCAATTTGATAACCGCGTTGACGATAATTGCTCAGACCACGAATTAACGCATCATTATATTTCACATAGTTGTTAGTAATTGCTAAAACAATCACTGTGTTTTGAGTCGTTAATCCGCATTGTTCAATAACGGTTTCAAAATAGGCGCCGTGGTCTTTTTTAATTCCCAAAATATGGCGTGGGTCAACTTCTAAAAATAACACTTTGTTCGATTGTGCCAACGGCAAATAATTCAACATGTGAACTGTTCGTGCTAAACGGTCAAAGTTAATGACCGATTCAAAATGGATATAAGTATCAGCGGAATTTAACGCTAAATTATCCATTTCATAATTATGCAAATAAGGCGATTCATTTGCTGAAACCTTAATTTTTACGGCATGACCCGATACATTTGTCACATTTGAAATTTGTCTTAGCGGTGAAAAAATACTGCTAATGCTTAACTGTCCAAAAACGCCTGTCACCCGATTATTTTCTACGGATAAAGGGCGATAATGCGCTTGATGTTCTCGTTCAAAACGGTCGTTGAAGTATTCAACTAAATCGGCTAAAGCCATGATAAGTAGCTGCCCAAAAGTCTTTTAACATTTTTCAGGCAAATTTTATGGTGTAT
>JBAXMT010000220.1:0-4062 GCA_037134135.1 Methylococcaceae bacterium
CGTCGCATTCAATATCCATCGTCACCCATTTATTGGGGCTGGCAAATTTATGATTCGCGTGTTGACGCATACTGTCGCCTGACGCGGTGACGGTTTGACCGAACAAAATTTGTCCCACATCGATGGTGATATTTTTATTTTTGTTAATCGCTTCGGCAATTTTCGCCACGCCCGACGAAAATTTGAAATCGCCTTCCGTGCCGTAACTGTGAAATTGAATGTGCGTCAAGTGCATCGGCAGCCCGCCAATGCCTTGAATCGTATCGAGCGTGGTGTCCATATTTCCAGGAACGCCCAAATTACAGCCGTGAACGTGTAACGGATGCGACACGCCGATTTCTTTCACCGCCGTCGCTAACACGCGCAAAATCTCACGCGGTGTCACGCCGTAATGGCTATTTTGTTCGTCTAAATCGAGTTTGCGTTGATTAAATTTAAACGCATTGATGCCGCCTGGATTCACAACTTTCACACCAATCGCTTTCGCAGATTGCATCGTCCACGCGACGTAATCGTTAATGGCTTTCTGGTCTTTTTTCGCGGTCAGCATTCGCAACAAATAATCGTCGCTGCCCAACATGACGTAACCGCCTTTGTCCAAAATCGGAATATCGCCCATTTCCATGTGCGCTTGACGGGCGTTAATCGGTAACAACGCAGGTTCAAAACCAGCGGTATAACCCATTTCGGCATAACGATAACCCGTCACAAATGTACTCGGCATCGCGTGTCCACAACCTGAACGACAAACATCGTTGTTGGCAACAGGGTCTTGGCGATGATCTTCGGGCAATAAAGTTCGCGCGATATTGCCTTTGCCGCCGCCGATGTGTGTGTGCATATCGATTGCGCCCGACATCACGACTTTGCCTTTCAAATCGTATTCTTTAGTGACTAAAAATTCGCCCGTCGGTTTGTCGATAATTTTGCCGCCTTGAATGTAAATGTCTTGCTGTTTGCCATCGACACCGCTGGCTGGGTCGTACACTGTGCCGCCCGTTAATTTTATTAACATACTGATTCCTCGTGCCATTTTGTAATGAATTCGTATGTTTTTGTTTTTTTACCGCTGGAAATCGTTAAAGTTTTGGTTCGCATCGGAAAGTTTTTAACAAATGGTTCTTTAAGATTAAGAATTTTTACTGCCCGTCTTAGAGGAAACCAAATGATTGACCCTTTATCGAGATGATCAGAATTTTCTGACTTTCCATTTTCTTTCATAGAAAACTCATACCAATCACCAATAACTTCCACTAATGCAATTGGGGTTCGTCCGTTTAAAACAGCAACAACATCCCCGATATTCATTCGATTTTTGAAATCATCTCTTTGTTGTTTGCCTGTCCCTTCATCCCAAATCCCCATTCCAATTGTTAGTCCTAAGATAATCTTTTTTATATCATCATCAGACCCTTGTTCACCAGTTGGATGAAGATTCATGTGCCAATAGTTCATAAAATTTCCTCAGTTTTGATTACTTGTTCAATCGCATTTAAAACGTCCGCCGTCGATGGCAAACCCGAATCACGCAATTTTTTCAATCGAATCGCCACCACGTTATCGAGCCGAAACGCATGCCCCGCGTGGTCAATCGCAGGCGTTCCAACAGGAATAAATACGTCGGGTTCTTTTTCAAACGTCATTCCTGAACGCGCCACTACAATTGTCGGAACGTTCGTTTTAGGCGGATTCGCATTGGCATTAAACGCATTGACCCAAACCAGCGCGTCGGCTTCACCGTTGTTTAAAAGTTCATTTGTTTCAAATAAAAACGGGTCATATTCGGGATAACCTTTGGCAAAACTGACCCGTGCCGCATAACCTGTTGTCCAACCACACACTTGATTTGCCGTTTGGTCGCCTTCTTTGCCACCGAGTGGGAAACCAGAACAGCGTGTCGTTTGATTTACGTCTTTGACCATTTCTGAAATCGTTTGCACGGTTAATTCTGCGTGCGAATAATTCAACGCACCCGCCGCCCACGTCACAACACCATATTTTGCGGCTTTGAGTTTGTCAGCAATCGCAGTTAAATCGGTAATTGAAATGCCCGCAACGCTTTCTGCATGAATCGGCTGACCTTTCACCAATGCGCGTAACACCGCCACTACCTCGGGCAAACTTTCGTTTTCACATTCAAAAACTTGTGCCGTTTTACCATTCGGAGACGTTGACGCATTGCCCGAAGGTTTTGTGCCTAAATAAATAATGTCACGGTCGCCGGTGTTTTCTAAAAACATCGCTTCGTTCCACAGATATTTTTCAAAAAAGCGTGGCGCGAAACCTTCTAAATCAGTACCAACAATTAACAATAAATCACAACGATTTTTCACTTCGGCAAGCGTCGTATTCATCCAGCCCGAATCTTGCAACGCTAAAAGGTTTTTACGCGCGTTGTTAAAATTCATGTTATCAACGACTGCGCCAGTTCTATCCGCTAATGCCAATAAACCACGCATTCCATTTACGTCGGTCGCGCAACCCCCGATGACGGGATAATTCGTGTTTTTCAGCAAACTTGCGGCGTGCGAAATGGCTTCTTTTAGTTCTACTTCTTTGCCGTTAATTCGCGCTTTGGTGTCGGTAATCGGTTGTTCAAACGCAGGCGTATTCACCGTGCAACCGTTTTCAACGACGCTAATTTTCAAGCCATCGACGTTAATTGTTAAATCGTCCGTGCCTATGCCGCAAAACGGACTGGGAACTTCAATAATTTCACTCATGAAACTGCCTTTAGTAAGTTAAATTTTGTGGGCGCATTTTATACTTTTAATTCAAACTAAATTGAAAAAACTTTCAATGCTTTTTTACGTTAAATTTAGTCAGCGTCACAAACTAAAAAACCGCTCTCAATTCACACTGAGAGCGGTTTTTTCACAGCAAAAAATTACAAAGAAATTACTGCGAAACGCCCGTAATTGTAACCATCACGCTTTCACCTTTTTTAGCTTTCAAACCCGCCGCTGTACAATTCCACTCTTTCGCGCCGTCTGCCAACGAAATCTTTTTGCTCACGCCCGTTTTCAGGTTTTTACAAACCGCGCTGTATTTTTGAACGCCATTTACCGTGCCGCTAAGTTGTCCCATGTTGTACAACGATTTAACTTCGGTTTCTGAAAGGGCGCGGTTGTAGATACGGAGGTCGTCGATACTACCATCAAAATAGGTTGTATCTATTGTGGTTTGGTCGTCATTTGAACGACCTATAAAATTATCATTTCCTGTTGTGTTATAAGCCATTTTCTTGCTTCCCTTCAATACACCATCAATCCAAATAGAAATTGTATTTCCATCATAGGTTGCACCGATAAAATGCCACTTTCCATCCGCAACTGTTCCAGTGTCTACATAAAAATCATTAGCATATCCCATTATTCCAGGCTGTCCATTTGCCCATAAAAGTATGTTAAATGCTTGATTAAAGCCTGTAGTGCCTGTTGCCACCACTCTCTGATAACCTTTTTGATCTGTGGTTTTACCCCAAACAAATATTGAACGAGGTTTGTTTCCTTGTTGCGCTATAGGCTTGCCAGTTAAATCAATAAAATCCGCAACACCATCAAAAGAAAACGCTTTGCCTTTTACACCGTCAACACATTGAGGATTACCGTTAATTGTCCCGTCGTGACCATTGCCGCTATTATCTTTTGCGGTGCAATCATCAAACGAATACTGAGCCACTAAACCCGTGTTTAAATCAGCATGAGCAGGTGAAAAAACGAACACTGAACCTAAGAAAAGGCTTGACAGTGCAAGTTTAGATTTTATGCTTTTTGACTGACTGACTGACTGACTGACTGACTGACTGACTGACTGACTGACTGACTGACCAGCCAATCTTTTGTTTTAGGTTGAACATTTTTAAATCTCCTGAAAAGGTAAGGAAAGTTTAGCGGCATTTACTGAAACCGCCAGGGTCGATTGTACACCGACGACAGGTTATGTCATTTTTGTTTGTACTAGAATTTCAGTCTTTTTTAATGTATTTAAAACGTGGGTCGTCGGGTGTACCTTCCAAAGCCCCTTGCGAATCTGCCGCCGCGTCCCAAAAGACAACGTCTT
>JBAXMT010000221.1:0-4036 GCA_037134135.1 Methylococcaceae bacterium
TCAACGTCGCCGCTTGATCCGACGTTAACTGAGCTAATTCTTGGGTGGTAAATTGAGCAAATATATCAAGCGGAATTGCGGGGGTACTCGTTGTTGCCGTTGCCATGATTAGCTCTTCTTGTTTGTTTAATAAATCACTTTTTGCGTTTTCAACGCGACATAAATTTCGTCAAGTGACTGTGTGTTGGTATCAAACTGAATCGGCGTAAAACCTTCATTCGTATTCACACAAATCGCAATCAAACCGGCGTGGTTTATCGCATGAATTAACACGTTATTCGTCGTTTCTAAAATCGTACTCGCGTGACCGTTGTCGAACAATTTACGTTCGAGTTGATACGCGATTTCAATACTTTTTTCACCGGTCAAATTGATAGCGGTGGCGATTTGGCTAAAACGCGCCGCACGTTCTTCGATGCTGACCGGTTGCAGATTTTCATTATCGCCCGTGCCAACAATCATGCCCGCGCCCACCGTGCCATTGGTCAAACGGTCGATAATGATAAACGAGCCTGTACCTTTGTGAGTTTTGTAATTATCGAACACGACGGGCGCATTCACCGAAACTGTACACAACCCGATTTCATTGAGATGAAGCGAATTCGTGTCGTGATGTTCCAGCGTGTTCACGTCGATACGGTGGTGAATCAACGACACCGAACCAAACACGCTGCGCGTCGCTAATTTAATCGCGTATTGTTTGCCGATATTGAGCGATTGTTCATCCATCCAAACGATGTGCGCTTTGAATTTATCCGCAACAATCGGCGTGAATTCCTGCGTGCCAATCAACATATCGCCGCGACTAATATCAATTTCATCGTCCAACGTCAGCGTCACCGCCATTGGCGCGAAGGCTTGTTCGATTTCACCGTCGTACGTCACGATAGACTTAATCGTGCTGTTTTTGCCTGACGGTAACGCGGTAATTTTGTCGCCTTTTTTGAAAATTCCCGATGCGACCGTGCCGCAAAATCCACGAAAATCTAAGTTAGGACGATTCACATATTGAACCGGAAAACGGGCATCGGTGAAATTACGGTCGTTAGCGATTTCAATCGTGTTCAAGGCTTCCATCAACGGTTTGCCCGTGAACCACGCCATATTTTCACTACGATTTACCACGTTATCGCCGTCCAACGCCGACATCGGAATAAACAAAATATCGTGCAAATCCAACGTTTTCACAAAATCCAAATAATTGGTTTTAATTTGTTCAAATTTCGCTTCGCTGTATTCGACCAAATCCATTTTGTTAATCGCGACGACAATATGCTGAATGCCCAGCAATGACGCGATGAAACTGTGACGTTTGGTTTGCGTTTGAACGCCGTAACGCGCGTCAATTAAGATAATCGCCAAGTCGCACGTTGACGCGCCCGTCGCCATGTTGCGCGTGTATTGTTCGTGTCCAGGTGTGTCGGCGATGATGAATTTGCGCGTCGAAGTTGAGAAATAACGGTACGCCACGTCAATCGTGATGCCTTGTTCGCGTTCGGCTTGCAGCCCATCGACCAGCAACGCTAAATCGATTTTGCCTGCGCCCGTCGTGCCAGATTTCGCACTGTCTGCTAAAACGGCGGCGAGTTGGTCTTCGTAAATCATTTTTGAATCGTGCAACAATCGCCCGATGAGCGTACTTTTGCCGTCATCGACGTTGCCACAAGTTAAAAAACGCACTAATTCTTTGCGTTCGTGTTGCGCTAAATAAGCGTTAATATCGGTGCTGATTAAATCGGATTGGTGGGACATAAGTTCAATTAGTATTAAGTTTAAAATTGCGATTCACAAGGTTCACCATCGTGGTCGCCGTCCATTTTTGTATTCGGACAATTATCTACGAAAAATTTAGCTTCTTCATAAGATTTCATATCCGAACAATAAATACGCCCGTCACATCTGTACATTTGTTTTTTTAACTGTTTCAACTTTAGTAGGTACATAATTGAGCGGCTCTACTTGAGTTTTTGCTAAGACTTTTTGTACAGGTAATGTATCAATAATTTTTTGTTTCTGGTCTTTATCGTTACAAGCGACATCGGAATACATAACTTTTCCATTCATATTTGTACACTTGTAAATACCAACATGATGATTAGCTACCAATTTTTGCTCAAAATTAGTTAGCGATTCATTGTCAATTTGCTTTTCTGTTACTTGCTCACTAATTGAACTTGTATGATCAATCTGTTGCTCTGAAACGTGAATAACATTTGCGAATGAATTTTGAACAGATGCTGTAGAGGATAAATTTTTGTTAGAAACAAAAATAACCACTGCGACAACAAGCATAACCAAAATTTTAAATTTCATGGAGGACGATTTTTGTACAAAAAATTAAAAATACCCTTCGCGTTTTTTCTGTTCCATCGAACCCGCTTGGTCGTGGTCAATTAAACGTCCTTGACGTTCAGAAGTCGTAGTCAAAAGCATTTCTTGAATAATTTCAGGTAACGTCGTTGCTTCGGATTCGACCGCACCCGTCAACGGATAACAGCCTAAAGTACGGAAACGCACTTTTTTCATTTCGACTTTTTCATGTTCGCCAATCGGCATACGGTCATCATCAACCATAATCAACATGCCATCACGTTCCACAACGGGACGTTCTTTGGCAAAATACAACGGCACAATCGGAATTTGTTCCAAATGAATATATTGCCAAATATCCAACTCCGTCCAATTCGACAACGGGAATACGCGAATACTTTCGCCTTTGTCGATTTTGCCGTTGTAGATATTCCACAATTCGGGACGTTGATTTTTGGGATCCCAACGGTGATTTTTATCACGGAATGAATAAACCCGTTCTTTGGCACGCGATTTTTCTTCGTCACGTCTCGCGCCACCAAATGCCGCATCAAATTGATATTTGTTTAACGCTTGTTTCAAACCGTCGGTTTTCATTACGTCAGTGTGTTTTTTACTGCCGTGTGTAAAAGGCCCAATCCCTTGTTCAACGCCTTCTTGATTGATATGAACGATTAAATCTAAACCAAGTCTTTTGGCTATTTCGTCACGAAAGGCAATCATTTCTTTAAATTTCCACGTCGTATCAACGTGCATCATGCGAAATGGTGGCGGCGCAGGATAAAACGCTTTCATGGTCAAATGCAGCATCACCGCTGAATCTTTGCCGATTGAATACAGCATTACAGGGTTTTCAAACTCTGCCGCCACTTCACGAATAATGTGAATGCTTTCGGCTTCGAGTTGTTTTAAATGGGTTAATTTATAGTCTGTCATTAAAAAATCCGTTGAGTTTAAAGGCGTGAATGGTGCTTATTCTAATTTGAACAGTGATTTATTACCAATGTTGGGGGTTCAAACGGCGATTGTACAATTAAAATCATACTGTTTTTCTAATTAGCACATTGGCTGAAATTCCAAGTCCTTCATGCAATCGTCGAATCATGTTTATGCTTAATTGACGAGTGCCATTTAACACTTCGGTGACTTTTGCCGCGCCACCAAAATACGGGGCTAAATCTTTTTGCTTTAAACCTTGTTGTTCCATTCGGAATTTAATCGCTTCAATCGGGTCTGGCGAATCAATCGGATAATTTTGTTGTTCATAATTTTCAATCAACAACGCTAATAGCTCAATGTCATCGGATTCACGACTTCCATCAATTGGATTTTTATCCATCAGCATCATAATTTGTTCTAATGCCTGTTCGTGTTCGTGTTGCGATTTAATAATTTTCATCTTAAAGCTCCAGTTTGTCATAGTCAGCGTGCGTACCAATCCATTCAACTACGACTATTCCACCTTGATAACGCACTTTCACAACCAATCGGTAGTGATTACCTTTGATGTTAAAAATCACGCGATTCTCCGCTAAAAAATCTGCACTCAAATAACGATTTTTAATGTCTTGAGGCGTGTTCCATTCAGCATTGCAAACTTCATCAAACCATATATCGAGTGCTTTTTTAACGTTTGCGTGTTTCTGATAAAAACGAATTAACTTGTCACGCCCTAAAACTTTCAAAACCTTCTCCGTGCTTGAATTATGGCGTGATTATAACGAAA
>JBAXMT010000222.1:0-4032 GCA_037134135.1 Methylococcaceae bacterium
GGGGATGTGCTTTAAAGCCTGCGAAATTCGGAAAATAAATAATACAAACAACCACAACAAAAATGAAAAATCATGAAAACTATCAAATTTGATTTAAAACTCAGCAAGGGCATAACACTCATGCGATTGGACGACCTCGAAGAAAATTTATCACCCGAATTATTCACGCATTTCCATTCAGGCAAATTAGCGAAATGGTTAAAAGTTCGCAAACTCGATGAACTGGCTGAAAAAATGGAAGCCTTACGCGCTCAAAATATCGAAGATAAAAATGAACTCGATGTAAAACTATTTAAAAATCTGTGTGAAATTTTCGTGAGCGAAGTTAGCGAAGAAGAAGCACGCGAAGCCGTTAATGATTACAAAACAAGTGCGCCAACGGTTGAAAATACAAACGACGAAGAAGTTGAACAGCTAAAAACTGAAATTGAAGCGTTGAAAGCAGAAATTGAGCAATTAAAAAACCCTCCAAAACCGAAAGAAACTATCGTTGAAAACTTTATTATTCATAATGATGGAACTGTTACAGACACAAAAACGGGTTTAATGTGGCGACAACAAGAAGAAACGCAAAGATTTACTTGGGACAAAGCCAAGCAATATGCCAAAACATCAAATTTTGCAGATTACAGCGATTGGCGATTACCAACGCTTGATGAATTGAACTCGTTGATAGATAAAAAATATAAACCAACAATTAACCCGCTTGCATTTCCTAATACATCTGAAGATTGTTTTTGGTCTTCTTCGCCTACTAATGCTAGCAGTAGTGACTGTGCGTTGTATGTCGTTTTCAGCTACGGTTTTTCGGACTTCTACGTTAAGAGCAGTAACGTTTGTGTTCGGTTGGTGCGTGGGTGATAAAGACGCGAATTTGCACGCGGCAATGTGTCGTTTTTAAAAAAGATTTAGAATTTTTACTTTTTAGTTAGAGGAAATATCGTGGGAAAAATTATTGCCGTGACCAATCAAAAAGGTGGCGTAGGAAAAACGACCACTAGCGTTAATTTAGCTGCGTCGCTTGCCGCATTGAAACAGCGCGTTTTGCTGGTGGATTTAGACCCACAAGGCAATGCGGCGATGGGTTGTGGCGTTGATAAACACGATATTCAACATTCCAGTTACGATTTGTTGATGGAAACCGTGCCAGCCGCGCAAACGGTGATTAAATTGCCCGAATTGAAATTTGATGTTATTGCAGGAAACGCGGATTTAACTGCCGCAGAAGTCGAATTGATGCAAGCTGAACGCAAGGAATTACGTTTGTCGCACGCTTTGACAACGATTAAGAGCGATTACGATTACATCATTATTGATTGTCCGCCGTCGTTGAATATGTTGACCTTAAATGCGATGGTGGCGGCAAATAGTTTGTTGATTCCGATGCAATGCGAATACTACGCGCTAGAAGGAATTTCGGCGTTAATCGCCACCTTTAAAAGTATTCAAAGTACCGTGAATTCGGGACTGCATTTAGAAGGCGTTTTGCGGACGATGTTTGATGATCGAAATCGTTTAACAAAGGATGTTTCTGAAGAATTGATTCGTCATTTTGGCAATAAAGTTTTCAAGGCTTGTGTTCCACGAAATATCCGCGTTGCCGAAGCTCCAAGTCACGGTTTGCCTGTGTTGAATTATGATAAAAATTCAAAAGGTGCAGTGACTTACATGGCGTTAGCAAAAGAAATTTTGGCGAATGCAGAAAATAGCAACTAAGCGTTTAGGTCGTGGTTTAGACGCGCTGTTGGTTAATGTGCCGAATGAGTTGGGTTTTGTTCCGCAAATCGACATGAAACAGCAGCAACAATTTCAACAAGAACGCGCTCAATTATTGCAAGAAGCTGAACATTTGAAATCGTTGCTCGATACGTTTGAGCAGTTAGTTTTGCAACTTGAACCTTTAAAAAATCAAACATTATGAATATGAAAAAACGCGGTTTAGGTCGTGGTTTGGACGCGCTTTTGGGCGATGTGCCAGTTGCAGCAAAAGCTGAAAATACCTCGGTGCAACAAACATTGCCGATTGAATTATTGCAACGTGGAAAATATCAGCCACGCAAAGATATGAACGCCGAAAAACTGCAAGATTTGGCGAATTCGATTGCAATGCAAGGGATTGTTCAGCCGATTGTGGTGCGTCATATTTCGCCTGAACAATATGAAATTGTGGCGGGTGAACGTCGTTGGCGAGCCGCGCAACTTGCGGGTTTGCAAGATGTGCCAGTGATTATCAAAGAAATGGACGACCGCACCGCGATGGCGATTGCGTTGATTGAAAACATTCAACGCGAAGATTTGAATGTGTTAGAGGAAGCCGATGCGTTGCAACGATTATTGACCGAATTTAACATGACGCATCAACAAGTTGCGGATGCGGTAGGCAAATCGCGTGCAACGGTAACGAATTTATTGCGTTTGCTTGAACTTGCGCCTGACGTTAAAAAAATGCTGGTGAATAAACAGCTTGAAATGGGACACGCAAGAGCGTTGTTATCATTGACAACAGAGCAACAAATTGAAGCGGCGCGAAAAATTACCAACGATGGTTTGACGGTGCGACTAGCTGAAAAATTGGTTAAAGACATTCAAAATCCACCGCAAAAAAGTGAACCAAAAAATAGCGTTGTCGATGCCGATGTATTGGCGTTGCAAAATGATTTGAGCGAAAAATTTGGCGCGAAAGTTCAAGTTGAAAGCAATGAAAATGGCAAGGGTAAATTGATTATTCACTATTCAAATTTGAGTGAATTAGAAGATATTTTGAGTAAGATGCCGTAATGAAAAACAAATGAATCTGGAATCCGCCTTGATTAAACTTGGTTCGCTCGATATAATCCACACCCATGTTTACCCTTGGAATTCAGTCTATGACTGCTAATGAGTTATCGATTATTAAAATCCTTAAGTATCAAATTTTAGTAATTTTAGCGGTCAGTTTAGCTTTGACTTCGATATTAGATTTCGTTTCAGGTGGATTTGCGTTTTTAGGTGGATTAATTGCTTTTTTACCTAACGCTTATTTAGGATTTCGCATGAAACATACGGCGAAGTTAGATGCAAAAAAATTCATAAATTCTTTTTACGCCAGCGAGTCGATTAAATTAGTTTTAACCGCTTTGTTTTTTTTACTGGTATTTAGAATTCCAAACGTCAAATTATTACCGCTGTTAGCCTGCTATATCAGTACGTTATCAGTATTTTGGTTCGCATTATTGATGCGTTAAATTTCAAAGATTTAGAAGAGAGGAACGATGGCTACTGAAGCTCATGCCGAAGGTGCAACTGGCTACATTATTCACCATTTAACAGCACTGCGTGTTGGCGAAGGCTTTTGGAGTTTGCATCTTGACACCTTGTTTTTCTCAGTGTTGCTAGGTGGTGTATTCATTTGGTTTTTCAAAAATGCTGCTGACAAAGCAACTGCTGGCGTGCCAGGGTTAGCACAGAATTTTGCTGAAATGATGATTGAATTTGTTGATCAACAAGTGAAAGACACTTTTCATGGTCACAGTAAATTGATTGCTCCGTTAGCTTTGACGATTTTTTGCTGGGTATTTTTGTTTAACTTCATGGACTTATTTCCCGTTGATATTTTGCCTGGCATCGCAGGTTTAATGGGAATTGAGTATTTGCGCGTTGTACCAAGTACCGATTTGAACGCAACCTTTGCAATGTCGATTTCAGTATTTTTCCTAATTATTTTTTACAGTATTAAAATCAAAGGACCGATTGGCTTTGCAAAAGAGCTTATGTTCCAACCTTTTGGACCTTGGTTGACACCGTTTAACTTGCTGCTGAAATTAGTTGAAGAAATCGCAAAACCTATTTCGTTAGCTTTGCGGTTATTTGGTAACTTATATGCAGGTGAGTTGATTTTTATTCTGATTGCTTTGTTGCCTTGGTACGTTCAACCGTTGTTGAGTTTCCCTTGGGCAATTTTCCACATTCTTATTATTACCCTTCAAGCGTTTATTTTCATGGTACTCACGATTGTGTACTTGAGCATGGCGCACGAAGATCACTAGAATGTTA
>JBAXMT010000223.1:0-4027 GCA_037134135.1 Methylococcaceae bacterium
TAACAAAAAACGGCGCATTGCCAAAACAATACGCCGTGTTGAACAAATTAAAAACGCGATTTATTAGCCGTCTGCGTTAATTTTAGCAATGATGTCTTTTAAATCTTGTTCACAACCTTCATTAGCAACCTGACACGTTCCCGCGTTCAAATGTCCGCCGCCGTTGTAACTCAAACATAATTCACCGATGTTTGTGTTTGAGGTGCGATTTAAAATTGATTTGCCGATAGCGAAAACAGTATTTTGTTGCTTCATGCCCCACATAACGTGGATTGAAATGTTGCAATCAGGATAAAGCGCGTAAATCATGAAACGATTTACCGCATAAATGGTTTCTTCGTTGCGTAAATCCAAAACAACCAAATTGCCGTGAACCGTTGAACAACGTTTAATTTGTTCTTTCGCCGCTGCTTCGTGTTCTTTAAATAATTTCACACGTTCTTGAACGTCTGACAATTTCAAAATATCGTCAATCGAATGGTCTTTACAATACGCAATCAAATCCATCATCAACTGATAATTTGAAACGGTGAAATCTCTAAAACGCCCCAAACCAGTACGCGCATCCATTAAGAAATTCATCAACACCCAACCATCTGGATTCAAAATTTCGTCTTTGTTGAATTGGGCTGCATCGCCTTTATCAACCGCTTCCATCATTTCGTTCCAGCTTGCTGGAAAACGTGACGCGCCACCGTAATAATCATAAACCACACGCGCCGCAGAAGGTGCGTCAGGTGAAATGATGTGGTTTTCTTGTTTACCGTTACGAATGGTTTCGCTCAAATGGTGATCAAAAGCCAAATGCACACCTTTTACATACGGTAAATTGGTGGTGATGTCGTTGTCGGTGATGTCGATAATTTCATCTTGCATATCTTTTGGGTGAACGAATTTAATTTCTTCAATCAAATCCATTTCTTTCAAAAGTACCGCACAAATTAACCCGTCAAAATCACTGCGGGTCACTAATCTAAATTTTTTTTCTGTCATGATTTTCACCTTAAAAATATAAAAAAACGTTCTCCGTAAACGTCACGGATTATTTATTGTAGCATTTAAAACAAACCAGTAATTTTACCATCATCATCAATATCGATACGTTCAGCCGCTGGTATTTTTGGCAAACCAGGCATAGTCATCATATCGCCAGCAATCGCAACGATAAATCCCGCGCCATTTGCTAAACGAACGTCACGAATTTCAATCGTATGTCCAGACGGTGCGCCTTTCAATGCGGGATTCGTTGAAAATGACATTTGGGTTTTTGCCATACAAATCGGGAATGTGCCGTAATCGGTATTCCACGCGGCGAGCTGTGATTTTACTTTCGCGCTGGCTGTAACGCTGCCAGCACCATAAAGTTTAGTGGCAATCGTTTCGATTTTTTCCCACAAACTCAAATTTTCGTCATAAACGAATTTAAATTCAGGTTCACGATTATCAACGATTTCAGTAACAGCATTCGCTAATTCTTCAGCTCCAGCACCACCATTTGCCCAATGTTTTGAAACAACGCATTTTGCACCTAAAGCCGCACATTTCTGTTGAAGCAAAGCAATTTCAGCTTCGGTATCAAACGTAAAATGATTCACACAAACCACGCACGGCAAACCGTAATGTTCTGTGATATTTTTATAATGGCGTTCAAGATTTTCAAAACCTTTTTCAACTGCTGCTAGATTTTCTTGATTTAAATCATCTTTTGCAACTCCGCCGTGAAATTTCAAAGCGCGAATTGTTGCCACTAAAACAACGGCTGACGGTTTTAATCCCGACATTCGGCATTTGATGTCGATGAATTTTTCCGCGCCTAAATCGGCACCGAAACCCGCTTCGGTAACAACATAATCCGCTAATTTCAACGCAGTTTTTGTTGCTGTAACGGTATTGCAACCGTGCGCGATATTTGCAAAAGGTCCACCGTGAATAATCGCAATGTTGTTTTCGAGTGTTTGCACCAAATTGGGTTTGATTGCATCTTTTAATAATGCTGCCATTGCGCCATGTGCTTTTAAATCTCGCGCATAAACGGGTGTTACTTTATCGGATTTATAACCAATAACAATGCGCCCTAAACGGTCTTTTAAATCCGCACGTCCCGTTGCTAAACACAAAATTGCCATCACTTCAGAAGCCACCACAATGTCATAACCGTCTTCGCGCAAATAACCGTTTGCCGCGCCACCCATGCCAACAACGATATTTCGTAATGCGCGGTCATTCATATCCACAACGCGCTTCCATTGAATTCTGCGTGGGTCGATGTCGAGTTCATTGCCGTGATTGATATGGTTATCGATTAACGCCGATAACAAATTGTGCGCTACGCCGATTGCATGAAAATCACCCGTAAAATGCAAATTGATGTCTTCCATAGGCACAACTTGCGCGTAACCGCCACCCGCAGCACCACCTTTCACACCAAAGCAAGGCCCTAATGAGGGTTCGCGCAAACACATAATCGTTTTTTTATTTAAACGATTCATCGCATCGCCCAAACCAACCGTTGTTGTGGTTTTACCTTCACCTGCTGGCGTTGGACTAATCGCGGTGACGAGAATCAATTTTCCGTCTTTTTTGCCTTCTAAACTGTTGACATATTCGAGCGAAAGTTTGGCTTTGAAATGCCCAATCGGGTCTAAATGTTCGGGCGCAATGCCGTAATTTTGCCCAGCAAGTTCAATAATCGGTTTCATGGTAGCGCGTTGCGCGATTTCTATGTCTGACATTTTTTTAAATTCCTAAAAGTTGAATGGCGATAAATTTATCAGCAATCGTTACAATAGCCAAACACATTAAGTAATCACAATCACTTTATGAAAAAATTATTGGTTTTATTGCTCGTTAGTAGCACTTGTTTTGCTGTCGAACCCTCACTTGAACGACAAACAGAATTACGTTTATTATTAAAAAACGATTGTGGCGCGTGTCATGGTTTATTATTGCAAGGCGGTTTAGGTTCGCCTTTACAACCAAAAGATTTAGAGGGGAAATCTGACGATTTTTTAATTGATACCATTACCAACGGACGAAAAGGTACCGCGATGCCACCGTGGAAACCATTTATAACAACAAGCGAAATAACGTGGTTAGTGAATTTATTACGCTATCCAAACTAAAAAAAGTTAAATCCTCTATTTTAAAAATCACTGGACAGATAAAGAATGTACACGCTCCTTATTGTTGATAATGACCCTGCTATTGTGTCTTTATTAACGTGTAGTTTTCGCAAAAGCTATAACATACTATCCGCATCAGATGGCGCACAAGCCATCGCGATTCTAAATGAACAGCCTATCGATTTAATTATTTGCGACCAAGAAATTCCTGATATTAATGGCATGGAAATATTAAGTTATGCGTTGAAAGTTCAACCAGATGCTATTCGTATTTTATTAACAGGCGGTTATATCCATGTGGACGACTTATTAAAGTACATCAATGAAATTAATATTTATAAATACTTCAAAAAACCGTGGAGTCAGGCTGATTTAAAATTGAGCGTGGCGCGTGCGTTAGAATCACTCGATTTGAAACGTGATTTACGCGAAGCCCGCGATTTATTTGAATCAGCGTGTAAAGATGCGGTTGTTATGTTGTGTTTAGCTGCCGAAGGTAAAGATCAAGATACGGCAAGTCATTTACAACGCGTACAAAATTACACCGAAGCATTGGCTATTGCGATGGGAATTGGTAAAAAAGAAGCTGAACACATGGGACTAATGAGTATGTTGCATGATATTGGCAAACTTGCTGTTCCAGATGAAATTTTGAAAAAACCAGGAAAATTAACCGATGAAGAATGGGATGTTATGCGAGAACACCCAATGGCTGGTGTGCGGATTTTAAGTTCAAATCCATTTTATGAAGTGGCGCGGGAAGTTTCAGCAGGACATCATGAAAATTTTGACGGTACAGGTTATCCCAATAATTTATGTGGTGAAGAAACGCCTCTTTCGGCGCGAATTGTAAAATTAGCAGACGTATTCGACGCATTAACAACAACACGCCCTTATAAAGAAGC
>JBAXMT010000224.1:0-3973 GCA_037134135.1 Methylococcaceae bacterium
GCTCGCCAAATTCGGTTTCTATCGTGCGTGCTAAGAATTTGCACGCCGTTCACGTCTTTCAATGTGTCGTGCGAAGACAAAGCCAAAATCCCGCCGATTTCATCATCTTTCAATTCAAAAATCAGTTTTTCAATATCTTCCGACGTAATACAAGGACGCGCCGCATCGTGAACTAAAACCCAATCATTTTTGTCAGCTTGATTTTCAATTTCAATCAACGCATTTAAAACCGAATCAGCGCGTTCTTTTCCGCCTTTCGCACGAGTGATTTTTTCGTGTTTTGAAATAGACAAATCATTCCAATAACCATCGTCGTCTGAAATCGCAACGATAATTTTTTCAAAAACTTGCGCGTCGCACAGCCGCGTCAACGTATGTTCAATAATGGTCTGTGTTTCTGAAAGCGAAAGATATTGTTTTGGACAATTTACATTCATCCGTTTTCCCACGCCAGCCGCAGGCACAATGCCCCAGAATTTAGTTTTTATCATTGTTTATTTATGTATTCAAATTCAAATTTTTCAAAATCGCCAAACTTGGTGCGGCTTGATTCATCGTGTAAAAATGCAAGCTCGGTGCGCCGCCATCAAGTAATTGCTGACATAAACGACTCACGACTTCCAAACCAAATTCTTGTACCGCTTCGCGATTATCGCCAAAACTTTCTAAACTTTTGCGTAACCAGCGTGGAATATCTGCGCCACACATTTCCGAAAAACGAAACAGTTGCGAATACTGCGTAATCGGCATAATTCCCGCTGCAATCGGAATCGTAATGCCGCCTTTTTCGCATTGTTCAACAAAATGAAAATAGGCTTCTGCGTTATAAAAATACTGCGTCACAGCGGCATTTGCACCCGCATCTACTTTGCGTTTAAAGTTTTTAAAATCGTCATTGAAATTTGCGGCTTGCGGATGAACTTCTGGATACGCAGCAACGTGAATGTCGAAATAATCGCCTGTTTCGGCACGAATAAAATCAACCAATTCATTCGCATAACGAAATTCACCTGCCGACATCGTTCCTGATGGTAAATCACCACGCAAAGCGACAATTTTAGAAATGCCGTGTTGTTTGTAATCGTTCAAAATGGAACGGATATTTTCTTTTGTTGAAGCAACACAAGATAAATGTGGCGCAGCAGCAATGCCACGTTTTTGAATATCGATGACGGTTTCAAAAGTTTTATCCCGTGTTGAACCGCCCGCGCCAAAAGTTACTGAGAAAAATTCTGGATTTAATGTTGCCAGTTGTTGTTGAACATTTTGTAAACTGATTGCCCCTTCGGGTGTTTTTGGCGGATAAAACTCAAAACTAAATTGTGGCGTAGACATTAAAGAACCTGAAAAAGTTAAAAACGAAAGGCGCGACTTTAGCGCATTAAAATCAAATCTCAAACAAAATATCTAAGACTTCAGAAAGCGTTGTGACGGCATGAATTTCTAAACCCGCAATCGCTTTCTTTGGTGCATTTCCTTTTGGAATGACGGCTTTTTTAAAACCGTGTTTGGCGGCATCATTCAATCGCGCATGACCATTGGCAACAGGACGAATTTCACCGTTTAAGCCTAATTCACCGAAGAAAAAAGCGTCTTGTGAAACCACTTTATTTCGCAAACTTGAAACGATGCTGGCGATAATCGCTAAATCTGAACTGGTTTCTGTAACACGAATGCCGCCTACAACGTTGGCATAAATTTCGTCGCTTGCTGTGGCGATTCCACCGTGGCGCGTCAAAATAGCTAATAACATCGCTAAACGATTTTGATCTAAACCGACCGCTAAACGGCGTGGATTGCCATATTGACAATCTGTGACAAGAGCCTGTATTTCAACCAATAACGGGCGTGTCCCTTCCCAAAGTACCGTCACAACGCTACCAGGTGACGGTTTTTCAGCGCGATTTAAAAACATGGCAGACGGATTTTTCACTTCTTTCAAACCTGTGTTATCCATCGCGAAAAATCCTAATTCACCAACGCTCCCAAAGCGATTTTTGTCGGCGCGTAATACGCGATAACGCGCATCATCAGTTGATGACAACATCACTTGCGTATCAACAATATGGCTTAACGTCATAGGTCCTGCAAGCGAATGGTCTTTTGTGACGTGACCGACCATGAAAATAGACACATCGTGTTGTTTTGCATATTGCGTTAAATAACTCGCGGATTCGCGCACTTGAGACACTGAACCCGCAGCCGATTCCGATGTTTGTGTGTGCATTACTTGTATCGAATCAATCACTAAAATTTGCGGATGAATTTCGTCCAATACGTCGCAAATCCTTTGTACCGATGTTTCTGCTAGCATCAAAATGTTTTCCGCTGGCAATTTTAACCGATTGGCGCGTTCAGCGATTTGTTGTAGCGATTCTTCACCTGAAACATACAAAACTGAAATATCCTGCGCGGCGATATTGGCAATTGCTTGAAGTAATAAGGTGCTTTTTCCTGCGCCAGGTGCGCCGCCGATTAACACGACACTTCCACGCACAATACCGCCACCTAAAACGCGGTCGAATTCTAAAATACCGCTTGAAATACGTTCGGCTTCCGATAAATTAACATCCGATAAGCGTTTCACTTCGGAGCGATTTCCTGCATAACCACTGGCAACAGGACGTTTTTCGTTTGCAGGAGCTAAACGAATTTCTTTAATTGTGTTCCATTCCCCACAACTGGTGCATTGTCCATTCCAGCGTGGATAATCTGCACCGCATTGGTCACAGACAAAAGCCGTTTTTGTTTTTTTACTCATTTCGATTCACTATAAAAATTAAGCGTATTTTTAACAAGAGTTTAGCCGAATTATGCGATAAAATGCCTTAAACATTTTTCAATTTAGATTTTCAGTATCACGTTGGAGTTATTTCATGCACATTATTTTGTTAGGCAGTCCAGGTTCGGGTAAAGGCACGCAAGCGCAATTTATTACCGAAAAATACGCAATTCCGCAAATTTCAACAGGCGATATGTTACGCGCCGCTGTTCGAGCTGGAACACCGCTTGGCGTTGAAGCGAAAAAAGTGATGGATGCGGGACAATTGGTTTCTGACGACATTATTTTGGGTTTGATTAAAGAACGGATTACCGCTGACGATTGTAAAAATGGCTTTTTACTCGATGGTTTTCCACGCACGATTGTTCAAGCCGAAGGTTTGAAAAGTATGGGTGTTGTGATTGATACAGTCATTGAAATTGATGTGCCAGATGAAAAAATTGTCAATCGAATGGCGGGACGCAGAGTACATTTGGTTTCTGGACGTAGTTATCATATCGAATTTAATCCGCCAAAAGTTGAAGGCGTTGACGATGAAACGGGCGAATTCTTAATTCAACGTGATGATGACAAAGAAGAAACGGTGCGAAATCGTTTGCACGTTTATCACGAACAAACCAAACCGTTAGTGGCTTATTATTCCGCGCCTGAACAAAATGTGAAATTTAGTTCAATTGCAGGCGTTGGATCTGTTGACGAAATTACCGCGAAAATTTTTGCAGTTTTAGGATAGAAAATGACAGGCAAAACGTTATACGACAAACTTTGGGAAGACCACATTGTTCATACGGAAGATGATGGTTCATGCTTGATTTATATTGACCGTCAATTAGTTCACGAAGTTACCTCGCCGCAAGCATTTGACGGGCTGCGTTTGGCAGGCAGAAAACCTTGGAACGTGGCGCGAAATTTAGCGGTTGCCGATCACAATGTGCCGACTAATTACCGTGATCAAGGCATTGCTGACCCTGTTTCGCGTTTGCAAGTAGAAACGCTTGATAAAAATTGTGCTGAATTTGGCATTACTGAATTTGGCATGAACGATATTCGCCAAGGCATTGTTCACGTTATTGGTCCAGAACAAGGTGCAACCTTACCAGGTATGACGGTGGTTTGCGGTGATTCGCATACTTCGACACACGGTGCATCGGGCGCGTTAGCATTCGGTATCGGCACTTCGGAAGTTGAACA
>JBAXMT010000225.1:0-3971 GCA_037134135.1 Methylococcaceae bacterium
GCGTTGCAACGAGCAGCGCAAACGTATCATGTTGACCCTGAATATATCGTTGGCATTATTGGTGTAGAAACGTATTTCGGGCGCAATGTGGGCAAAACAAATACATTTGATGCGTTAAGTACGTTGTCATTTTTTACGATTCGCAGAGCTGAGTATTTCAGTAAAGAACTCGAAAACTTTTTGCTGATGTCAAAAGAAGAAAATTTAAATCCACGTTCAGTTGTTGGTTCTTGGGCTGGCGCGTTAGGTTTAGGACAGTTTATGCCGAAAAGTTTTCGCAAACTCGCTGTTGATTTTAACGGTGATGGCAAACGCGATTTGTGGAATTCTGAGGATGCGATTGGAAGTGTCGCCCATTATTTTAAAAATTCGGGTTGGCAATTTAATCAACTCGTCGCCACGTCTATCAACGGCGATATTGATGCCGAATACATCATTTTAGGCACCGATAGCGGCAATCAGTTTTGGGCAATTGGTCAAAATTTCAAAACGATCAAAAAATATAACAGCAGCAACAAATACGCGATGGCAGTTCATCAATTAGGTCAATCGATAAAACAGCGTTATTTGATAACGAAATAAAACTGCGGCAAATCCCACGATTTTAATTTTTATTGTGTCATATCACACACTTTTCATAATTTTATAATTACAAATAACGGCTTACTTTTCAATTTAAGTTAATTATTTCAATGTATTGACATGGAAATTATAGGCTGGCGTGCATCGTGCAAACTAGCGATAACGATTTAAGTTTTCAAAATTTAAATTTGTTATTTCACTAATAAAAATTTTTCAGGATAGAAAATGAACAATGCACTTAAAACTTTAACTTCATTAGCTTTATTGGCTGGTACGGCACAACTCGCCCACGCTCACGCTGGATTTAAAGATCAAATCACCGAAGGAACGGTGAAAACTTGGAATGCTGTTGCAATTACTCACGGCTGTAACACCAATGCAGGCGGTGAGGCAAATGGTCAGCCACATAAAGACGTAATTGCGATTAGTGCAATTTTCCCAAATTCACCAAATATGAATGATGTGGTCATTCGTGGCAGTAAAGGTAAACCAGCAGTTGCAGAAGTGAAAGATGCGGCTGGAAATGTAACAACTCAAGCGGTTGCTGGTTTCATTTCTGGTGAAGAAACAATTATTCCAAACTTGGCAAATGACATTGTTGGTTCAACAGACACCACGCCATTGAAAGCCGCATTATCTGTAGTTACCGCTGGGGGGACTTTATTTCCAGCTACAATTCCTGTTGCTGATGGCAAAGGAAACGTCCGTGGATGGCAAAGTTGGAGCAATAGTTCAGCATTATTAGAAAGTGCAAAAAATGCACTCGGTGCAGATATTAGTACAACGGGTTTATCACCTTTTGGTATTAACGCTTTCGCATTTCAACCAACATCTTGTGCGAAAACTTTGAAAATTCGCGTTGCTGTGGCGAATTGGTGTGAGAAAGGAACTAAATCTTACAATAGCCCAAGTCGTGTCGATTTATGGATTGGTCACACAACGCCAAAATTCAACGATCAAGTTGTCATGCCAAGCGCAGATCCAAAATCAATTTTCTGGTCAACATTAACGGTAAATCGTGATTTAGTGAAAAATCCTGTCACCAAAGCCTGTGATCAACCTACTGACTATGACACGGTTTATATCGAACCAAGTGACGCAGATATTGATACATATATGCCAATTTCAGCAGCAAAATATCCAGTTGGCGCAGGTGCTTTCTACTGGCCAACTAAATAATTCTTCGTTGTAAAATTGGCACGTTTTTCTAAAACGTGCCAATTTCCAAAACACAAACTAATCAAAAATGCGCGATAATACGCCAACCGTTATTTCTCTTGGATTTTCTGATGAAAAAAATAGCTCAAAAGATTCTGTTGCCGATTGTTATTCTGACTGGAATTGAAAGTGCATTCGCATTGGATTCAGGCGCACAAAACTTAACTGCTAATGTTGGTGCGACTGATTATTTCAAAATTAATTGTGCAGGTGATACGGATCATTTGAATTTTAAATTATTTGAAGGTGCGGCAAATTCTGTTATTGAAAAACCAGCCATTCCTCCTCAACTTTTTAATGCAACATTAACCAAATTAAAATTAACCGCAACAGTTTCAGGTGTTGAAGCAGGTGCAAGCAAAGAAATAACGTTAAAAGGTGGAAATGGTGCGTACACATTAGCTTTTGACACATTTGGTACAAATTTAAGCATCAAAACCAATCAAACTTACGCGGTGCAATATCAATGTTTAAACGCAAAAGGAAAAGTCACAAAAGGTTCATCAACACTGACAAAATCCGGTATTGAATCAGTAAAGAAAACATTAGCAAACGGTAAAACAGCAAAATATATTATTAACTGCGCGAAAGATGTAACAAATGGCGATACTGACAGTTTAGTTGTAAAACTCATTAACAAAACGGCAGCAATAAAATCCGCTTCAATAGCTTCTTCTTCGGCTTTTCTAGCCCCATCTGGCGATTTAACCGCACAAGTTATTAAAGCGGTAACGGCAAAAAATACGATGGGCGAATCAATTGACGTTCAACAAGGTTCTGGTAAATACGATGTTTTGGTAAATAGTCCAACCAATAAAGCCTTGTCTTATCATTTTGAATATAGCTGTTTAAATACTAAAAATGTCGAAGCGCAAACCGCGCCATTTCAACTTTTACAAGACCAATAACACGAGGTTGACGGATGAAACATTTTATTTTTTTGATGTTAATGGGATTGTCTTTGAATGTTTTTGCACATGATGATGGTGGGCAATTAGGCGAAGAAGCTAGCGAAGTTGATTATTTTATTGTGAATTGCAGTTCTGATTCGGATCGAATGTATTTCAAAATTTCAACACCAATCGCAAATCCTTTATTGAGCGCACAAGTTGTAAAAGGTACTTTTGCCACGAACATTCCAACGAGTCGCGGTGGTGTTGAAATTTCACAAGGTGGCGGCAATTATCGAATTACGGTTAATAAAAATGGGGTTGGTAAAGTCGGTTATTCGTTTGAATATCATTGTGAAAACGGTGGTGAACACACCGAAACCGATATTACCCGCCTTCAATAATTTCATTTTATGAAAAAAATTTTACTTTTCGCTGCAACGCTTATTTTTTCAAATGTTCATGCCGCTACAATTGGTGAAAATTCGCCCGATTGTGTACTCACTTCGCTCAATAACACGCCCGTACATTTTCACGAATACACAGGCAAAGTGCTGTATGTGGATTTTTGGGCATCGTGGTGTACGTCTTGTATGCAATCGTTTCCGTTTTTAAATCAACTCACGCACGAATTCGGCGAGCAAGGTTTGCATATTGTTGGCGTGAATTTAGATGAAAAAGTGGATGATGCGCTAGCTTTTTTAGGGCATCACCCGTCACATTTTACGATTGCAAATCACGGCGGCGAACAATGTGCAAAAAGTTTTGATGTGCAAGCGATGCCAACCTCTTATTTAATAGATAAACACGGTTTTATTCGCCATCTTCATCAAGGTTTTCGTGAAGGTGAAACTGAAGAATTGAAAATGCAAATTGCCCAATTATTGGCTGAAAAATAACTCGATGTTTGAAAAAAATTCCTTTGTCCCCGTCAAAATCGGGGCTTTTTTTTGTTTACTATTTTTATCAGGATGTAGCGGCGTTGCACCTTGGGAACGCGGTACGCTTGCAAAATCACACATGAATTTAGAGCCTTCACCATTACAAAGTAGCTTGCGTTCGCATCAATATGGCAGTCGTGAAGCCGCATCGGGCGGAGGCGACGCGGCTGGAGGTGGTTGTGGCTGTTACTAAATCCAAAGCGTTAAATCTTTTAACCGCCGCTGCGCTGGCTTTACCTTTAACAACCGTTTTTGCAAGCGACGAAGAAGCCTATTTTCAATACGGACATTATGAAGATGGCGCACGAAATTTATTTACCACCAAAAGTGCGTTCAAACC
>JBAXMT010000226.1:0-3964 GCA_037134135.1 Methylococcaceae bacterium
GACATCTCACAACTGGTTCGGATTTCACAAGTATTACACTCATGATCAACATGGCAATCATCAATAAATTCTAATTGAATTCGACTGGTTAAAGCGGGTAGTAGCATTGCCAACACTTCTTTAATCACACCTTGCGTTGGTTTTACGTCTATTTTTCCTTCTTTAGGTTCTTGGCGGCAATATGCCATCATTTTTTCAATTAGCGACACAGCACGTTGTCCCGCATCATTTATTTGCTTTGTGTTATTCGCGAGTTCTGTTTTCAATGTTTCATCACTGATGTCTTCGCTGATATATTCATTCATGCCGTTATAACCCAACATACACGCCAAAATGTTGTTGAAATCGTGAGCAATGCCAGACGTTAAACGCCCAATACTTTCCAATTTCTGCATTTGATTGACTTGCTGATACAAACTTTCATTTCGTTGGTATGCAAGGGCAAGTTCAGCATTTTGCAATGATAATTCTTCGTTCACCTTTGCTAATTGTGCGTTCGACATAGAAAATTCCGAAATCCATGCGTCTGCTTCAGCACTTTTAAGCGCGAGTTGTCGATTTGTAATAATGGCATCATCTAAAAGTTCTTTGCGTTTGCGTAGATGACCTGAAGATACTAGCGAAACCACACTCGTTAAAACAGTTAATACGATACCGCCTAATAAAATTAACCACGCATTTGCAGAACGATTTTTGATGAAATAGTTAGGCGTTGGCACAACGTCAAACCGCCAAGTCCGTCCGCCAATAGGTAAAATAGTGCTGTAAATAAGCGATTGTTCTTCACTCAAAAAACTTTTTCTTTGTAGAACAAACGGTACAAATTCTTTTTCATTACTGGCATAAATTAAATCTTCTGTGCCAGTAGTGGTTATATCTACCAACCGATAAGAAAATTCTGCTAAATTATGGGAATCAAGTGCTGCCTTAATAATATCGTTACCACGAAGTACCGCCGTGACAAGCCCTGAAATAGCAATACGCCGTTCTTCAACGGTTTCATGTGGCAAGTTATGGTTATAAACAGGAATAAAAGCGAGAAAACCGTTTTGCTTATTTTTCTCTTGGACTAGAATAATTTTCGCTGTTAGCGTCAGTGCATCAGTATCAATGGCTCGTTCAATCGCTTCATGCCGAATCGTCTCAGAATTTATATCGTAACCAGCCGCTTTCTCATTACCTTTGAAAGGTTCAATAATTGCCACAGGATAGTATTCGGGGCGATTTCCCGCTGGAACCAATTTTTTATCTGTATCACGCTCGGTTATTTTGAAATTAGAATAACCTTCTAATCGCATATTTTTTTCAAATACATCCCTTTCGGAAGCTGAAACTCGATGGTTGTAACCTAAAGCCTGAACGCCTTTAAAATCGTCTAATGAGTGTGTCACAAAAGTGCTGAAATCTTTTGAGCTGACAGTTTTAGACGCAGCATAGAAACTATAAAGAGACCTTAAAACATTTAAATTCGCCGTTAATGAATTGTTTAACTCAAAACTCATGGCTTCAGTATTTTTTTCAAATGCGATTTTTACACGTTCATTGCTACTTGTGATTTCATAAAAAACAGCCACAACGGTTATTGTAAACATAACCAAAATGGGCAGCGTGATTGCCAATCGTCTACCGTGAAAAGAAGCAAAGCCTGAAATCCAAACCAAAAATACAGGTGTAAAAATCATAATGCCTAACGCATCGCCGCCCCACCATGTTAACCAATTAACAAAAAAATCTACCGTTGGAATTTGTCCCGTAACGACAAGCAGTGACACTGAAAAAGTCGAATTTACTAAGGCACTGACAATGCCGCCATAAAATAAAAATAATAAAACATTTTTTGCGTCAGCGAATTCTTGAGGAAAACCAACAAATCTGCGGACTAAATACGCACCCACAATAGCTTGCACGGTTGAACCACAGGCAATTAAAAATGCAATGCCAACCAAATTTAAGTTATTAATAAAATCGTTTGTGATAGTCGAAGTTGTTAGGTTCAATAAAAATGAACCTAACAATACGCCTGAGAAAACACGATTTCCGTAAAGTAAAATACAAGCTAAAGCAATGCCAGAGGCAGGAAATAAAATGGTTGCGTAACCTGGTGGAATCGCAAGTAGCGTTCCTAACTTCCCAGTTACAAAATAAGCGGCTGCCAAGCTAATAATTTGCAATAACAACACAAAAATGGAGCGTTCCGAAAATTTTTTTAACGTCATTTTAACGACTCCAGCAAGATTATTTTATTTATCTCTGAATCCTTAACCAACCCAAGTTCGCGCATTACTAAACAATCGCAACCACGCGCCATCTTTGTCCCAATCGTTTGGATGCCACGAATTTTGCAAGGTTCTAAAACAACGTTCTGGATGCGGCATCATGATTGTGACTTTGCCGTCAGTTGTTGTCAAACCTGTAATCCCAAACGGCGAACCATTTGGATTTGCAGGGAAATCGGTTGTTGGAACGCCACGCGAATCCACATAAGACAGCGCAATCATTTTTGCTTCAACGGCGGCTTGCAGATTTTGTGAAAACACGGCGCGACCTTCGCCATGCGCCACGACAACGGGCATTCTTGAACCCGCCATTCCCGCCAATAAAATCGACGGCGAATCTTCGACTTTCACCATTGCCACACGCGCTTCAAATTGTTCCGAATTATTACGCGCAAAACGCGCCCAATGTTGGGCGTTCGGAATGATTTCTTTCAATCCAGATAACATTTGACAGCCGTTACAAACCCCTAAACTAAAGGTATCTTCACGCGCAAAAAACGCCGCGAATTCGTCACGCGCTTTCGGATTGAACAAAATGGATTTTGCCCAACCGCCACCTGCGCCTAAAACGTCGCCATAAGAAAATCCACCGCAAGCCACTAAGCCTTTGAAATCTTGCAAGCTAACGCGACCGTGAATAATGTCGCTCATGTGAACGTCGATGCTGGTGAAACCTGCGCGGTCAAACGCTGCCGCCATTTCAACGTGACCATTTACACCTTGTTCACGCAAAATCGCTACTTTCGGACGTGATAAATTCAAGAACGGTGCGGCAACATCTTCTTTTACGTCAAATGTCAAAAGCGCGTGCAAACCACGGTCTGAATCGTCGGCGATTTGTTCAAATTCTTCTTTGGCACATGCAGGATTATCGCGTAACGCCTGCATTCTGAAACTCAATTCTGACCACGTTTTTTGTAAAGCCGCGCGAGTTTCGCTGTAAATGATTTCGCCTGATTTTGAAATGTTTAAACGTTGATTTTCATGCGTGCCGACGGTGCCGATTTCAAACACGCAGTCGATTAAACCGTTGTGTGCAAATAACGTTTTGACGCTTTCTAAATCGTCGGCTTTGATTTGAACGACTGCGCCTAATTCTTCGTTAAACAATTCGCTTAAAACGTCGCCGCTTAAATTTACATTCACTTCCAAACGGCTAGCAAAAAGCATTTCAGCCGCAACTGCTAACAAACCACCATCCGAACGGTCGTGATAGGCAAGTAATTTTTGTTGATTATTTAACGTTTGAATCGATTCAAAAAAGGCTTTTAAACGTTTTGCGTCGTCCACATCTGGGCAGTTATCACCGAGCTGGTTATAAACTTGCGCGAGAACGCTGCCGCCTAAACGATTTTTTCCTGCACCTAAATCAATCAACAACAACACGCTATTTTCAACGGCTTGCAATTCGGGGGTAAGTGTTTTTGTTACATCCAAAACGGGCGCAAACGCGGTAATAATCAATGACAACGGCGCAGTCATGGTTTTTTCGCCAGCCTCGTCGCGCCACACGGTTTTCATCGAAAGCGAATCTTTACCGACAGGAATCGCAATGCCTAATTCGGGACAAAGTTCCAAACCCACGGCTTTCACGGTATCAAATAACGCCGCGTCTTCACCTGCAACACCTGCCGCCGCCATCCAATTTGCCGATAATTTAATATCACGCACGGCATCAATTCGCGCCG
>JBAXMT010000227.1:0-3959 GCA_037134135.1 Methylococcaceae bacterium
ATGCCATTAGCTCTTGGTGGGTAAATTTATTTGGACATGCCAATCCTACTATCAATGCCGCGTTAAAAACTCAATTAGATACACTAGAACATGTTATTTTTGCAGGCCTTACCCATCAAAAAGCCATTGATTTAGCTGAAAAATTAGTCAATTCAACACCAGCGGGATTATCACGTTTTTTTTATGCTGATAACGGCTCCTCTGCGGTGAAAGTTGCGCTAAAAATGAGCTTTCATAGCTGGCAGAATCATGGACTGTATCGTAAAGCAAAATTTATTACCCTCAAAAACAGTTAACATGGTGAAACGCTAGGAGCACTTGCAGTTGGTAACGTAGAACTTTATAAAAAAACCTATACCCCACTTCTTATGGAAGTCATTACAGCGCCAAGCCCAGATTGTTATTTTCGAGAAGAAAACGAAACTTAAGCAGATTATTCAACGCGTCAATTTGCACATTTAGAAACAATTCTAAAACAACATGCTGAAAATGTTTGTGCCGTCATTATTGAACCCTTGGTACAATGCGCGGGCAGTATGCGCATCTAGGATCCTATTTATTTAACTTTGCTACGCGAAGCCTTTGATAAATATAATGCACACCTCATTGCGGATGAAATAGCAGTTGGACTTGGTCGGACTGAAACCTTATTTGCGTGTGAACAAGCTGCCATTTCACCCGATTTTTTATGCCTATCAAAAGGTCTTACTGGCGGTTATCTGCTATTTCTGCAGTGCTTACCACCGATAAAATCTACGATGCATTTTATGATAATTATACTAGCCAAAAAGCGTTCCTACATTCACATAGCTATACAGGTAATGTGTTAGCCTGCCGAGCTACTTTAGCAACACTCACTATTTTTGAAACGCAAAATATTTTCGAAAACAACACATGTTTGGCGGCAAAAATGGCCGAGTTATCAAAACGATTTATAGATCTTCCTCACGTCAGCGACGTCCATCAAACAGGCATGATTTAACTATTGAACTAGTCAAAAACAAACGATCACGCGAACCCTACCCATGGCAAGAGCGTCGAAGCCTGCATATGTATCAATACACATTAAAAAGGCGTGTTACTGCGCCCACTAGGCAATGTCATTTATTTTATGCCACCTTACGCCATTACATCGAAGAATTAAATTTCATGTTTGATATCGCATGGCAAGCAATTGCTTCTGCAACAGAGTCATTCAATTTCATTGCAAAATATTAAGTAAATTTAATGTATTCAATGGCTATTCTCACACTTGACATCCTAAATTTTTCCAACTACTTAACGGTTTTTTATCTTATTTGACTATTTTTAGGTTAAAATAGTGAACTTTCAACCAGTCTTTTCATCTCCCTTTAGAGTAAGTAAACACATGACAGATTTATCCCTTTATAGAAACATCGGTATTTTCGCTCACGTTGACGCGGGTAAAACCACCACGACCGAACGTATTTTGAAATTAACCGGTAAAATTCACAAAATCGGCGAAGTTCACGACGGCGCTGCAACTACCGATTTTATGGAACAAGAGCAAGAACGCGGTATTACTATCCAATCTGCGGCAACTACCTGTTTTTGGAAAGATCACCGTTTTAACATCATCGACACACCAGGTCACGTTGACTTCACAATCGAAGTTTACCGTTCATTAAAAGTGTTAGACGGTGGTGTTGGTGTATTCTGTGGTTCAGGCGGTGTTGAGCCTCAATCAGAAACTAATTGGCGTTACGCAAACGATTCAAAAGTTTCTCGTGTGATTTACGTCAACAAATTAGATCGTATCGGTGCTGATTTTTATCGTGTTGTCAAACAAGTTGAAGAAGTATTAGCAGCAAAACCTGTTGTTATGACATTACCAATTGGTACAGAAGACCAATTTGTAGGTGTTGTTGACTTACTAACAATGAAAGCGTGGGTTTGGGATGAATCTGGCGATCCATTGAAATACACCATCGAAGAAATTCCAGCTGATATGCAAGCAAAAGCTGAAGAATGGCGTCAAAAATTGGTTGAAGATGTTGTTGATCAAGACGATGACGTGTATGAAAAATACTTAGATGACGAAATTTCACCTGACATTGATACATTGAAGCGTTGTATCCGTAAAGGCACCGTAAACATGGATTTCTTCCCAACTTTCTGTGGTTCGTCATTCAAAAACAAAGGTGTTCAGTTGGTATTAGACGGTGTAATTGACTACTTGCCTTGCCCAACTGACGTTAATCCACAACCAGAAGTGGATTTAGATGGTAATGCGACAGGAACTTTTGCTATTGTCGACGCAGATAAACCTTTGAGAGCACTTGCGTTCAAAATTATGGATGATCGTTTTGGCGCCTTGACTTTCTTGCGTATTTACTCAGGAAAATTAGAGAAAGGTACCGCCGTTTTAAATACGTTTACCGGTAAAACCGAACGTATTGGCCGTATTGTTGAAATGCATGCCGATTCACGTATTGAATTAGAATCTGCACAAGCCGGTGATATCGTTGCTGTTTTAGGCATGAAAAACGTGCAAACTGGTCACACTTTGTGCGACCCAAAATTCCCTGCAACATTAGAGCCTATGGTGTTCCCAGAACCCGTAATCTCGCTAGCTATTTCGCCAAAAGATAAAAGCGCTTCTGAAAAAATGGGCGTTGCACTGGGTAAAATGATTCAAGAAGATCCTTCGTTCCACGTTGAAACCGATGAAGACAGCGGCGAAACAATTTTGAAAGGAATGGGCGAATTACACTTAGATATCAAAGTGGACATTTTACGTCGTACTCATGGTGTTGACGTTATCGTAGGTAAACCTCAAGTTGCCTACCGCGAAACCATTACACGCGAAGTGGAAGACGAATACACCCACAAAAAACAATCAGGTGGTTCAGGTCAATACGGCAAAATCAACTACATCATCACCCCAGGTGAGCCTGGTTCAGGTTTCGTATTTGAATCAACTGTTACGGGGGGTAATGTACCGCGCGAA
This sequence comes from Methylococcaceae bacterium, assembly GCA_037134135.1. GTDB lineage: Bacteria > Pseudomonadota > Gammaproteobacteria > Methylococcales > Methylomonadaceae > UBA10906. The sequence goes on from JBAXMT010000227.1 coordinate 2,972, forward strand.
TACTTCCCTGCTGTTGAAAAAGGCTTTAAATCAATGCTTGATAAAGGTGTACTTGCCGGATTCCCTTGCCTTGATTTCAAAGTAAACTTAACAGACGGTGGTTTCCACGCAGTTGACTCATCAGCTATTGCGTTTGAGATTGCTGCGAAAGCCGCTTTCCGTCAATCAATTCCTAAAGCATCACCACAATTAATTGAACCGATTATGGCAGTTGATACGTTCACACCATCTGATCATGTTGGTGACGTTATTGGTGACTTAAATCGTCGTCGCGGGATGATTAAATCACAAGACGCGGGTGCAACAGGTGTACGTATTAAATCTGAAGTGCCTTTGAGCGAAATGTTTGGATACATTGGTGATTTACGTACTATGACGTCAGGTCGTGGCCAGTTCTCAATGGAATTTTCACATTACTTACCTTGCCCTAAAAACGTTTCTGAAGAAGTCATTAAAGAAGTTGCAGAACGTAATAAAGCAAAATCTAAGTAACGTTCGATCCATAAAGCAAAAAGCGCCCCTTTAGGAATCTAAACGGGCGCTTTTTTATGCTTAAATGCTCAAATAAAGCCCATTGTCACACGCGGTTGAACCGATAAGTCAAAATAGGTTTTTATATTTTTATAATTCAACTCTTTTAAAATTTCTTGTGTTTCTCGCGCTTGATTATACCCATGCTCAAACCATAACTGCCCACCTAGACGTAAATGTTTTTTTGCGTCATTCGCAATTCGTTTAATATCACCAAGTCCGTTATCTACGGCAACTAAAGCAGACATTGGTTCAAAACGCACATCGCCTTGTGATAAATGTACATCATCTTTTGCAATATACGGAGGATTACTCAAAATGAAATCAAATGTCGCATCAGTAGACAACGCAGATAACCAATCACTCAATACAAATTCAATATGTTGGCAATTATGTCGAACCGCGTTTTCTTTCGCTATCTCAAGCGCATCGACACTTTTATCTACCGCTGTCATTT
>JBAXMT010000228.1:0-3949 GCA_037134135.1 Methylococcaceae bacterium
CTAATTCTTATTGTTGACGACAACCCAGATAACATCCGTATTTTAGGCACTGCTCTAAAATCATTAGAATGCGATTTGTCTTTTGCACTGAGTGGTGAATCTGCTCTCAATATGATTGAAGAAGAAATCCCGAATTTAATTTTATTAGACGTTATGATGCCCAACATGACTGGCTTTCAAGTCTGTAAAAAATTAAAAAGTGATTCAAAAACCAAAGATATTGAAATCATCTTTATTACCGCTGCCATCAATTTAGAAAAAGAATTGAAAGGTTTAGCATTGGGAGCGATTGATTACATTCATAAACCCATCTCAATTCCCATCGTTCAAGCGAAAATAAGCTTACATTTAGAACGAATTAAAAATAAAAAAGCGTTGTATCTTAAGAATGAAGCACTCGCCAACGTTAATCGGTTGCAAAATGACATTGAACGCATGACGCAACATGATTTGAAAACACCTCTTAATGTCATCATGGGTTATTCAGAGCTTATGATTGAAAACGATGATATTTCGGAAGATGAAAAACTGTTGTTTTTAAAATCCATCTACGACGCTGGAAATAAAATCTTGTACATGGTGACTAATTCTCTTGATTTGTACAAAATGGAGATGGGAACTTATGAATACCTCCCCGAATCTATTGCACTCAATGATTTAATCGAAGATGTTATTAAAGATTTGAAAACATTAGTTACATCGAAGGAACTCAGAATAGACATTGAAAATAAAAATTTTGAAGCCGCAGCAGAAAAGAATTTATCTTATTCGTTATTTGCTAATTTGCTTCGTAATGCTATTGAAGCCAGTTCAATTAAAAGTGTTATTCAAATAAAAATGCACCACGAAAATGAACAAAGTGTTATTTCTATTAGCAATTCTGGTTCTGTTCCAGAAGCTATTCGGGCAACTTTCTTTGAAAAATACGCGACATCAGGAAAAAAGAATGGCAATGGATTAGGGACTTATTCGGCGAAGTTAATGACCGAAACGCAACGTGGCACTATTCACATGGAAACAAATGATCATCAAACGTGCATCACTGTTAAATTACCGCGTTATGTCGCCTGAAGGTAACTTATCATTATCCATAGAATCATGCCTCAAGAAAAAAACGCCATGTTTTCGGCAAGTTTTTTTAAACGCTCAAACTTATTATTTCCGATTCACTAAGTTTTAATTGCACTCTGTAAAGGTAATAAAGATTGCGGCTCATTTCACACCTGAATTTATGCTATAATCCTTACAATTCATTAGCTAAATCGCCTTTTATTTATGATTAACATTGGTAAAATAAACACGCTTAAAGTCAGTAAGCAAAATAGTTCTGGCATATATTTGAGCGATGAGTCAGGCAAGCAAGTTTTGTTGATTGATAAAAAGCCCCAAAAATACGAATTAGATGAAAGTATTAACGTTTTTGTCTTTGTGGATAGCGACGAGCATCTCGCCGCAACGACACAAATACCATTGGCGCAAGTTGATGATATTGCCTATTTAAACGTTGTTTCAGTGAATTATTATGGCGCGTTTTTGGAATGGGGTTTTACAAAAAATTTACTCGTTCCTTACAGCGAACAACATCACGAATTAGAGGTTGGCGAAGCGTATTTTTTCAAAGTTTTTTTAGATGAAAAAGGGCGTTTGGTTGCAACGACCAAACTGAATCAATTTGTTGCTGATGAAGTGAATCCAGACGAATTTACGGTTGGGCAAAAAGTGAGTTTATTAATTGCTGATGAAACCGATTTAGGCATCAAAGCGATTGTGAATAATACTTATTGGGGGTTGTTGTACGAAAATGAGATTTTTCAAACCTTGCGAATGGGGCAACGTATTGATGGTTATGCCAAAACCATTCGAGACGACTTTCGTTTGGATTTAGTATTGAGTGAAATCGGTTACGGCAAAGTCACAACTCTGACAGATAAAATTTTACAAATGCTGCATGACAATGGCGGAGAACTCGCGGTGGGAGATAAAAGTGATCCAGAAAAAATTTACACATTGTTTGGTGTGAGTAAAAAAGTTTTCAAACAAGCAATTGGTGCGTTGTACAAACAAAAACTAATTGAAATCGGAAAACTAACCATTCGACTAATTTAGTCGTAATAATTATAAATTTTTGATGTGATGGATATCCCCCTAAAATGAGACATATAAATAAAAACGCACTACGAAAAAAGGAAAAATCTGTGAACCCATCATTTAAATTGAACAAAAAAAATAATCACTTATTAGAAATAGCCGAACATGAAAAACCAGAAGTTATGTTGAAAGAAGCCACCGCTTTTTTACAAAAATTGGAAGCGTTACGGCTTGAATTGATTCATCGTGATGAAACTTACGCCTCGGCGAAGAAAAATAGCGACAAAGAACAAATGGATCATTATCACCAACTCGCCAGTCAAATGAGTCAGAAATGTCTCGATTACAGTCGCGATTTGTGTGATGAGCCGATTCCACATTGGGTAGAAGGCAATCTGAGCAAAGAGCAAATGGGATTAGCAAAGCACGCTTATGAAGTCATTCGCAATAAGATGTGTGCATCCTTAAATGTTTTTGATAACGATTTGTTACCCAATGCACGGGCGTTAATTACTTTTGCAGAAGGGCGACTTTGACTACTCATCGAAACTTCGATAGGTGTCAAGTGATCATGCAACGTTTTTTTTAAATTAAAAATTTAGACAGAAGACGCTTTTATGGTGTTCCAAAAGGCGTTGGTGCATAAATAAAATTATTAAAATCAATATATTAAATTTTAAAACATCGCTATTTTGTGACAGAGCCAACGCTTTTTAGCTAATTTTGGCACATTTAAAAGATACAAATATTGATTCAAAATGTTTTTTACGCACCAACACCACGCCAGTGTCGAAACTGAAAAAGAGGGTAGAAATTAATTGGCTACACTTGCAAAAAAACCCCAACTACCAAAAGGTAGTCAGGGCTTGATTTTATTGGAGCTAGTGAGGGGATTCGAACTCCTGACCGGCTGATTACAAATCAGCTGCTCTACCAACTGAGCTACACCAGCAATATGTGTTAAATTATATACATATATTTATTTTTAGCCACACTTTCGTATGAATTCCGACATTTTTTTACATATTTCAATACAACTGCAACAACTTGAAATTAAAATAAATTCAAAAATTACAAAAAGTTACTCCATTTCTACAGCAAAAAATGGCAACGGTGAAATCAAAGGTAGTGAACGCACTCCCTGCGGTTGGCATCAAATTCGAGCAAAAATTGGCGATTCAAAACCTCTAAACAGTGTTTTCGTCGCACGACGACCGACTGGCGAGATTTATAACCTTGAATTAGCAAAGAATTTTCCCAATCGAGATTGGATTTTAACGCGAATTTTGTGGCTAGATGGCTTGGAAATAGGTAGAAATCGCTATGGAAACGTTCATACAGCTTCACGCTATATCTACATTCACGGTTGTCCAGATCACTTAATTACGGGACAACCAGAATCTCATGGCTGTATTCGGATGAAAAATGCCGACGTTCTCGATTTGTTCAATCGCATTACCGTCGGCACAAAAGTTTTTATTGATTAACCCCCGCGTTATTTCAATTTCAACGCTAAAAATACTGGATTTCCTTGACGTTGAATCAACACGGCAATCGAAATGCCCGTTGGCAATTTTTTAACAATTTTGTCAAAATCATTCAAATCACGCACGATAGTATTTTGAATTCGTAAAATTACATCACCACGTTGAAGTCCTGCATCACGCGACGCGCCTTTTGCAACGTCTTGTACTAACACACCATTTTTCGGAATCTGTAATAATTGACGTTGCTCACCTGTCAATTCAGAAACAGTAATACCCAATTGATTTTCGGGGGATTTATTCGGACTTTTTGCCGCCGCTAATTTATCTTCTTCGTCTGGCAATAAACCCACATTGAAATGCAGCGTGCGATTTTC
>JBAXMT010000229.1:0-3904 GCA_037134135.1 Methylococcaceae bacterium
AAACGAAATACGATTCGGGTTCGGGCTGGCCCAGTTTTTGGCAAGCGTTAGAAAATCGCGTTGCTGAAAATGTCGATACCACCCACGGAATGCGTCGTGTAGAAATAGTTTGTGGACAATGCGCCGCGCATTTAGGACACGTTTTCACCGATGGCGTTGAACCGACGGGTTTGCGTTATTGCGTCAATTCAGCTTCCTTACTTTTGCGAGACCGCGCATGAACGCTCAACAATCTGCCCAAAATTTGCTCGATTTTATCGATGACAGCCCCAGCCCGTGGCACGTTGTTAAAACGCTGGAAACACAACTCGCGGCATTTCAATTTGAGCGACTTTATGAAACTGAAACATGGACATTAAAAACGGGTGGACGGTATTACGTTGTGCGAGGTGATTCTTCGATTATTGTGTTTGTTCACGGTGAAAAATCGGTTTCGGAAACGGGTTTTAAAATCATTGGCGCACACACTGATTCGCCTAGCTTACGAATCAAACCAAATCCCACGAATACAACGGCGGGATTTGAACGTTTAAATGTTGAAATTTACGGTGGTGCAATCATTGCCACCTTTGCAGACCGTGAATTAAGCCTTGCCGGTCGTGTGAGTTATCAAACGGCAAACGGTGAATTGGCGCAAAGTTTGGTGCATTTTCCACAACCGTTATTGCGACTGCCGAATTTGGCGATCCATTTAAATCGCAACGTCAACGAAGACGGTTTGAAATTCCAAAAGCAAAATGAATTGAATTTGATTTTGGCGAATGTCATGGAACAATTACCGACTTCACAATTTACAACCTTGTTGCAATCGCAATTACCCAACGCTGAGAAAATTTTAGCGTGGGATTTAAACGTTTTCGATACGCAAAAAGGCAGTTTATGGGGGGCGAATAATGAGTTTTTTGCCAATGGGCAAATTGATAATTTAGCTTCGTGTCATGCGGCGATAAACGCGCTGCTCGATGAATCGATTTTGAAAAATGACAGCACATTGATTTGTGCCTTTTTCGACCATGAAGAAGTGGGCAGCGAAAGTCATTGTGGCGCGGCGGGTAGTTTTTTGACCAATACCTTGCAACGCATTAGTGACGCGACTTCACAGCATTCACAAGATTTCGCCAGAGCCTTAGCGCGAAGTTTCATCATCAGCGCAGATATGGCACATGCTTATTATCCGAATTTTCCCAATGTTTACGATGCAAATCACCTCGTTCACGTCAATCAAGGCGTGGTGATAAAAGTGAATGTGAATCAGCGTTACACCTCGGATGGCGTTTCGGAAGCGATGTTTATGCGTTGGTGCGAACAAGCTGGCGTGAAATATCAAATGTATTCGCATCGAAATGATTTGCCGTGTGGCAGCACGATTGGCGCGACAGTTTCGGCAAAGTTGGGGATTCGTGGTGTCGATGTTGGAAATCCAATGTGGGCGATGCACAGTTGTCGTGAAAGTGCAGGTGTTTTGGATCATGGCGCGATGATTGCTGTTATGAAGCAATTTCTAATAAATAACGCAGCATCTAGCTAATACAATTTAATTAGATAAAATGTAAGTTCAACGCCGTATTTCATAGCTTCTTTATCGTTAAAAAAGTGCAATGAAGCGGGTTTTTCTTAAACTAAACCAAGAAAAATAAAAGAGCGAAAATGATTACCGATTTCAAAAAAATAGATTCACTTTCACCTTCGGATTTTGAAATTTTCGTCCGTGATGTTTTTGTTGCCGCTGGTTGGACTGATGCAATGATTACGAAAGTAGGGCAAGAATTTCAACACGGTGATGGTGGCGTTGATATTTTCGCCTATAAAAATAAACGTAAATTTGCCATTGAAGTTAAACAAAGAAAAGCAGGTACAACTGTTGACGTTAAAGCCTTGAACCAACTGGTGACAGGCGCAAAACTTGCCAATGTCGCCAGCATGATTTTAGTTACAAATTCTTATTTCACGTCTGAGGTGAAAGTTCGTGCTTTGCGATTAGGCGTTGAGCTTATGGATCGTGATGGTCTGCAAGATTTATGGATTAAAAAACATTCTGAAATTGGGCGTGAAATTAAGCCTAGGCAATATCAAGAAACCGTTATTCAAGAGAGTTTAGATAAATTTAATGGTGGCAAAAGTCGTTTATTACTTGAAATGGCAACAGGTTTGGGTAAAACCTATACTGTCGCGCATTTGGTTAAACAGATATTAAAGCAAGGCAAAGTTAAGCGTGTGCTATTTTTGGCACATCAAGTTGAAATTCTGTTGCAATCCGTAACCGCATTTAAAAACGTTTTGGGTATCGGCACTTATTCATTTTCTGCTTGTTTTGGTGGCGCAGACCCAGAACCAACCGATTTTGTATTTGGTAGTTTTGACACGTTATTTAGCAAAATTGCCACGCTTGAAAAAGAAACCTTTGATATTGTCATTGTTGATGAAGCGCATCACACGCCAGCCGTAACGTATGCCGCCGTCGTTGAACATTTCCACCCGAAATTATTAGTTGGTTTAACCGCTACGCCTTTTCGAGAAGACAGCAAAGATGTTTTAGCCTTTTTTGGTGGTTCAGCGGGTCATGTAGGCAAATATGATTTAGCGTGGGCGTTACGGCACAACAAATTGGCGTTTCCGAAGTATTTAGTTTTGCTCGATGATTTGGATCAATCACGCATTGACCAACTCAGTGCGGGGATGTCGATTAGTGATTTAGATAAACAACTTTTCCTGCATAAAAAAGACGAGGAAGTGGTTCGTATCATAGAAAAAACGATACACGACAAAGAAATTCCGAATCCTAAAGGCATTGTTTTTTGCCGCAGCATCAAACACATTACGCATCTTATTCAATTTTTCCCCGCTAGTAGCGCAACATTTGTTCATTCACAAATGACTGACCAACAACGCTGGCAAAATATCCGTGATTTTCGAGAAGGCACTTATCGTTATATTTTAGTGCGGGATTTGTTTAATGAAGGCGTGGATATTCCAGAAACAAATTTGCTAGTTTTCATGCGTTACACGGGTTCACACACAGTTTGGTTACAACAATTAGGTCGTGGATTACGCAAAACTCCGAATAAAGATTTTGTTTATGTGTTGGATTTTGTTGGCTCGTTAGAACGCTTAAACGAAGTGCATCAGCTCACAAAACGCATCAATAACACGCCGATTGAAAAAGAAAATTGGGAAGAACCGCCAGAACCACGCGAGAAAAAAGAAACAATCCATAATTCGTCGATAGAAGTGAATTATAGTCAGTCTGCCGCGCAGGTTTTAGAGCTTATCGAAGCGATGCAATATCGTTTGAAATCAAGAATGCAAGCCATTGAAGTATTGCAACGATACTACGATGATTACGAAAAAATTCCCGCCTTGAATGAAATTGCAAGCGTGTTGACTGACATGACCGCCGACCAAATTGCCACACATTTTGATTCGTATTTTGGATATTTAGAAGCCGCATTGCCTGAGCAATACGACCAAAATGTATTCAAGAAACTTTGCTTTGATTACGCTGAACAGTTTTATCAAGAAAATCAAATTTGCCCATCTTTTCGCGCCATTAGTTTGGCAAATCAACATAATGGTTTGCTTGCCTGTTCTGAACCAGAAGTTAAATTTTTTCTGCACAGTGAAAAAGAATTAGAAAAACATTTGTCTGAAAAATACGGATTTTTTGAACCCAAAAAACAAGTCGTTACTGAACCTGTTGAAATTGAATTACCGCTCGAAAATGTAACGATTACTGAAACAGATGAAGAGTCATCGCTAATCGACAAATACTTTTACGTTATCAAAACGCGCCAAGATTTACTAAAACTTCCTACCGAAGAACGCGCTGAAATTAAGCGCGTTTTTAATTCAGAATTTCGTTTTTTGAATGCTTTGCAGGATAAAAAAGCACAAACAGATAACAACC